>JAZRBQ010000164.1:0-2256 GCA_045635145.1 Acutalibacteraceae bacterium
ATAACAACGTCGCCTTCTTCCATTGTTGTATTGTCAATAATCTTTTTCTTATCAACAATACCAACGGCAAAACCTGCAAGGTCGTAATCATCAATAGGCATCATACCGGGATGTTCGGCAGTTTCACCACCGATTAAAGCAGCACCGGATTGAACGCAACCCTCGGCAACACCGCTAACGATTTCAGCAATCTTTTCAGGAATATTTTTTCCACAAGCAATGTAATCAAGGAAGAATAAGGGCTTTGCACCAACGCAAATAATATCGTTAACACACATAGCAACGGCATCAATACCGATGGTATCGTGTTTGTCAAGCAAGATAGCTAATTTAACCTTGGTTCCACAACCGTCGGTACCACTAACCAAAACGGGTTCTTCCATACCTGCGATGGGAAGACCAAAACAGCCACCAAAGCCACCAACATCATCAAGGCAACCTTCGTTCTTTGTTCTGGCAATGTGTTTTTTCATAAGTTCAACTGCTTTGTAACCGGCAGTAATATCAACGCCTGCAGCAGCGTAACTTTCGGATTTAGAATTGTTATGCATAATTTTTAGTCCTTTACTTTTATTTTTTAACCCTTACCGTTCCAACAGTAAGTACATAGTTTGTCTTCGGGGAGGCCGATAGCCTCAATAACACCTTTAAGTGATTGGAAATCAAGAGAAGTGAAACTGAATTTATCACAAATAGTTTGTCTTAATGCTTTACCTCTCTCGGTGGTGCCATCACTGTATTCCTCAAGGTGGTTTAATCCTTCATCGCCTTCAAGTTGGTCAACGACCTGTCTTGCAATCAAGTCCATATCGCTGGTTGAACGAGAGAAGTTTAAATATTTACAACCGTACATAATCGGGGGACAAGCCGACCTCATATGCACAGATTTTGCACCATTGTCATAAAGGAACTTAACGGTACCTGCAAGTTGAGTTCCACGAACAATAGAGTCATCAACAAAGAGCAAGTTCTTATCGGTGATAAGGTCATGAACGGGAATTTGCTTCATGGTTGCAACCCTTTTGCGTTCACTTTGATTGGTAGGGGTGAAACTTCTTGCCCAAGTGGGAGTGTATTTAATAAATGCACGTGCAAAATGTTTGCCGCTTTCGTTGGAGTAACCAATTGCGTGGGGAGTGCCCGAATCGGGAACGCCAACAATGTAATCAACATCATCACAACAACCGGATTTTTTATCGGTTTGTGCCATAATAGCACCGTTGCGATAACGCATAACCTCAACATTAATGCCTTCGTAGGAAGATGTGGGGTAACCGAAATAACTCCAAAGGAAAGCGCAAATTTTCATTTCCTTTTCGGGTTGCTTCAAAACGGTTACATTATCGGAAGTAAGTTCAACAATTTCGCCGGGCCCTAACTCTCGGGTAATATCATATCCAACCTTGTAAATAGAGAAGGATTCAAAAGAAACGCAATAGCCTTCTTCGTTTTTACCGATAATCACGGGGATTCTACCCAAAAGGTCACGGGCAGCAATTAAATCGCCGTTGTCTTTCAAAATAAGAATAGAAGCAGTACCATCAATGTTTTCCTGAGCAAAACGAATACCTTCTTCAAAACTGTCCTTCTGGTTAATAAGACAAGCTACCAATTCGGTGGAGTTGATTTTGCTTCCTGTCATTGTGGTAAACTGGCCAATGTTTTGGGTTAAATAACGGTCGATTAATTCTTCCGAATTGTTAATGCGACCTATAACACAAATAGCATAGTTGCCAAGTTTTGAACGGAACATTAAGGGTTGGGGGTCAAAGTCGCTTATGCAACCGATTGCCGAAGTACCCTTCATTTCGTTCATTACATTTTCAAATTTTGTTCTAAAGGGTGAATTCTGAATGTTATGAATTTCACGCTGAAGACCAATTTCGCTGTCAAAAGCGGCCATACCGCCACGGCGAGTTCCTAAATGCGAGTGGTAGTCAGTGCCAAAAAATACATCGGCAACAGCATCTTTTTTACTAACTACACCAAAAAATCCGCCCATATTTATCTCCTTTTAAAAGCGTCTAAAAAACATCTCAAGGCCGGCACCTTTTTGGGGCGTCAGCCTTAAGCGAAAGTCCAATATTAATTAAGCAAAGAAAAGTTTGGAGAGGGTCATGGGGACAATGTACTCTCCGTTTTTGTAAACACGCATATTGCCTGAAGCAATTTCATCAATAAGCATTACATCGCCATCGGGGTTGTAACCAAACTCAAATTTAATATCATAAAGGTCAAGACCCTTAGCCTTCAAGT
>JAZRBQ010000165.1:0-2297 GCA_045635145.1 Acutalibacteraceae bacterium
GATACCTATAACGTTTTAAAATCGGGCATTCCTAACGCTATTAAGGTTTTTGATGAGGTTTTAAAACCCATCGGCAAAAGACCGCTTGGCATTCGCATTGACAGTGGCGACATTACTTATCTTACTAAAAAGGCAAGAAAAATGCTCGATGATGCAGGTTACCCTGATTGTAAGATTTGTATATCTAATTCGCTTGATGAATATCTTATCCGTGATATGATAACTCAGGGCGCTATGGTTGATACCTATGGTGTTGGTGAGCGACTTATTACCGCCCGCAGCGAAGCTGTTTTTGGCGGTGTTTACAAGCTTTCGGCCGTTGAATACAAGGGCGAAATTATTCCCAAAATCAAGATTAGCGAAAACACCGCTAAGGTAACACTTCCCGGTGTTAAAATTCCGTGGCGACTTTATGATAGGGAAACAGGAAAGGCAATAGCCGACGTTATTACACTCGGTCACGAAAAAATCGACAGCACTGAACCTTACGAAATTTTCGACCCCGTTCACACCTGGAAACGCAAGGTGGTTACAAATTTTGTGGCTCGTAAGCTTCAGGTCAAGGTGTTTGAAAAGGGTAAATTAGTTTACGAAAATCCAACCGTACACGAAATTTCAAAATATTGTAAGGAACAGGTTGAATCCCTTTGGGACGAAGTTAAACGTTTTGAAAATCCACATACCTACTATGTCGATTTATCTGAAGATTTGTGGAATCTTCGTCACGATATGCTTACAAAATTAAATAAACATTAAATCGGTGATTTTATGAAAAAAGCTATTTGTTTAATACTTAGCCTTGTTTGTGCCTTCACTTTGGTGGGTTGTGGCAAGGATAATGACCTAAAAAAAGATAAAATTGATTTGGCTTATTATGCAAAGCTTGGTCAAATGCCCGAAGCAAAATATACCTTGGGCGCTAATCCGGATCAGGTTATTGATGAATTAGACGGTATTAACGAACAAGAAGAAGCTGAACATCAAGCCGACCCTAATGATACTCACGGTCACGACGAGGAAGAGTTTTATTTAGAGGTTGTAGAGGGCGAAAAGAACGTTCTTATTGATAATGGTAATATTTGTTATTATTATACTAAGGCTAATAAGGACAAGGGCGTTTCGCTTATTGTAAGCTATGGCGATGCTTTTGGTTTTTCACTAGGTACCGTTATACTTGAACTTAAAAATTCACTTCCAAGTGTTGAATTCACCGAAGAAGAATTGTCGGATGAAAATGCATTTTTCGCAAGTTACGTCCTTGACGGAACAGTTCTAAAAGCCGAGTTTGAAAACTCTACCATTCTTTTCGTTTTCCAAGAAAACGAGCTTTTTGCTACTGCAATTTATAACGAAAACTGGATTTCTTAAGGAGAAATTATGCCTACAATTGTAGAAAATAACGCTGTACAAATGCCTGTATTGGCCTTGCGTGGAATCGTTGTTTTTCCAAATACCGTAGCATCCTTTGATGTTGGAAGAAAAAAATCAATCAACGCTTTAAAGTATGCAATGGATAAAAACCAGCTGATTTATCTTGTAACTCAAAAGGATTTTTACGCAGAAGAACCTGAAAATCGCGATTTATATAAGATGGGCTGTGTTGCAAGAATTAAACAGGTTTTACGTGTTAGTGATAATTTGACAAAGGTTTTGGTGCAGGGTGTTTACCGCGCTACTCATACCGATTTTTATGCCTTGCCCGATTTTTATACAGCAAAGGTAACACGCTGTGAAGAAAAGTTGGCAACTAATCGCGAAGTTTATAAAGAAACGCTTATTCGCCGCGTTAGAACAGAGTTTTATAAGTATATGTCACTTATGCCAAAGCCGTCACCCGATATCGAAATGACGGTGGAAAATACCGATGATTTGGGATATTTGGCTGATTATATTGCCTTTAATATTAATGCACCGTTTGATGATAAGCAGTATATTTTAGAGCAGTTATCTCCGGTAAGACGTGCTAAAATATTGATTGAATTGCTCGATAAAGAGCACGAAATTAATAGAATTGATAAACGTATAGCTGAAAAAACGCGTGCTGCTATTGACGAAACCCAAAAGGATTTTTATTTGCGCGAGCAGTTAAAGGTTATATCGAGCGAACTTTACGGTGACGAAACCGCAGATGAGATTGATTCGTACCATCTTAAAATTGAGTCACTTTCGGCTGAAAATTCGGTTAAAGAAAAGTTACATAGTCACGTAAATAAGCTTGCTAAGATGCCTCAAGGCTCACACGAAGGCACTGTTGAGCGCAATTATCTTGACACTTGTATCGAACTTCCGTGGAATAA
>JAZRBQ010000166.1:0-4028 GCA_045635145.1 Acutalibacteraceae bacterium
GAATTTTCCATATCATCCCAAAAATCAGGGGCGCTTGCCTTGGTTTCAAGTTCTTCAATTTCTCTTACAAGGTTTTCATAGCCTAAGGCATTTTTAAGGTCGCGAAGCTCTTCTTCGCTGCCCGAAAGTCTTAAACCCAACTGCTCAAATTCAAGCATATATTCACCTCTAATTAAGTTTTAAAACAAAGGCGCACCAGTTGTCTTTATAAAGTTCTTCTACAATGGTAAAGCCCTTTTCTTTAGCCGCATTTAAAACGTCGTCTTTTCGCATATCAATAATGCCCGATATAATAAAAGTAGCGTCTTCGGTCATAAATTCATCTACGTTTTCAAAAAGTCTTATAATAACGTCGGCCACAATATTAGCGCAAACCACTTGGAATTTGCCGCTTACCTTATCAGCCAAATCGCCTACAATAAATTCGCACTTGTCGGCAATATTGTTAATTTGCGAATTTTCTTTCGCAGTTTTAACCGATTGCGCGTCAATATCCACACCGATTGCCTTGCGAGCACCCAAAAGCACCGAAGCAATACTTAAAATGCCGCTTCCCGTGCCGATGTCCAACATATCTGTTTCGGAAGTAATATAGTTTTCTAAAAGTGAAAGACAGAGCGAAGTTGTAGCGTGTGTGCCTGTGCCGAATGCGGCGCCGGGGTCTATATTAAGCACAACTCGGTTGTCCTTGTTTTCATAAGTTTCCCAACTTGGCACTATAACCAACTTTTTACCGATTTCGCTTGTGTGGAAGTATTTTTTCCAATTTTCATTCCAATCGTTGTCATTAACACCAATAGAAGTAACGGTGAAATCAATCTTTTCACAGGTAAAGCGTTGCTTTAAAAATTCAATGGCTTCAAGCGCATTGTCACATTCCGAAATATAGATGTGAATAAGCGAAAAAGTGCGGTCCTTTGCTATTAATTCTTCATCAATTAAATTAATATGAGCAATTTCTTCCGCTTTTTGCTCTAAATCGGAATAATCTTCAATATATATTCCGTAAGGCACGGTCATATTTGCTATTGCCGCCGCTAAATCGGTATCTTTTTGCGGCACTTTAATTGTAATTTCAGTCCAGTTCATCAAATACTCCTAAAATTTGTTCTTTAGTTGCAAGTACGGTGCCCTGCACCATACCGTTTCTACCACCGCCACGGACGGTAAAGTTGTTTTTAAATTCTTTAAACCAATTATCAAGTTCTTCTTCACCGCAAATGGCAAAGGCGTATTCATTTTCTTTGCCACTAAACACAGCGCGTATTCCGCCGTGCGTTTTACAAAGCGAATCGGCAAAGACCTGCAATTCTTTAATTTCTAAATCTTCTTCAAAAACGGCAGTTTTATAAGCGTCGGGTTTAAAGGAAGCGATTTTACTCTCCATAATCTGTTTTTTAAGACCTGTCAACTTAAATTTAAGGTCACTTAAATTACCCATTAAACGCTCAACACCGTCGGCAATGTCGCATTGCTTAATGGCTAAAGCGGATGAAATCTTGCGGTCGTTCTCATACCTTAAGTTATAATCGGCAAGGGCGCGGTAACCGCATTTCATTTCAATTCTAACACCGCCACGCAGCTTTTCGCTGTCGAGCAACTTAATAATACCAATTTCGGCGGCGGTGTTTACGTGGGGAGCGCAACAAGCGCAAGCATCCACACCTTCAATTTCAACAATTCGCACAGCGCCGTCAATCTCTTTTTTACTGCGGTAAACAAGCTTCGACAAGGTTTCTTTATCGGGGTAATATGTAACAAACTTACTGTTAGCAAAAACGGATTCATTAGCCAATTTTTCAATTTTTAAAATTTGTTCGCGGTTTAAGGGCTTGTCAAAATCAAGGGTTACCATATCGGTCGATAAATGAAAACCCACGTTTTCACAACCAAATAACTTATGCGCCACACCCGAAACAATATGTTCGCCCGAGTGTTGTTGCATAAAATCAAATCGGCGATTCCAGTCAATCACACCATTAACCGCTTCGCCTTTTTTAAACAAACGGCTTGTGTAGTGGTAAATCACTTCGTCCTTAATTTGAACGTCGGTTACAACAGCATCATCAATCTTGCCGATATCGGAAAGTTGTCCGCCACCTTCGGGGAAGAAAGCGGTGCGGTCTAAAACCGTGACAAATCCGTTATCACTTTCATACGAATCAACAACAGTCGCGGTAAACTCAACCTGATGTGAATCTATATCATATAACTTTTCGGTCATTGTAATTTTTCCTTTACTATATAAGCGGCTTTGTAAATATCACCGCCACCCATTGTTATAACAATGTCGTTTTCCTTAGCAGTTTCAATAATCTTATCTGCAATATTTTCAAAACCGTCAACTATAACGGCATTTTTGAGTTCTTTAGCAATATCTTCGGATGAAATACCCCAAGTGTTAACTTCGCGCGAACCCATAATGGGTGTTAAAATAACCTTATCGGCAATGGATAACGCCTTTACAAATTCATCCTTTAAAAGCGCGGTGCGTGAAAATGTAAAAGGCTGAAAAACCGCAATAACATTATTGTAAGAAAGATTTTTAGCCGCAGTTAAGGTTGCGGTAATTTCGGTCGGGTGGTGGGCATAGTCGTCTGCTAAACACCAGCCGTTATATTCACCCAAAAATTCAAATCTTCTGCCTGCGCCTGTGAATTTTTCTAAAGCATCTTTAATACCATTGGGTTCAACGCCCATATCATAAGCCACCGCAAAAGCCGAAAGAGCATTTAAAATGTTGTGATAACCCGGGATGTGAAGTTCTAAATTAATAATTACTTTACCCGCCTTACAAACGTCAAAAGAAAAACCGAACTTACCCTTTTGAATGTTGTCGGCATAAAAATCGTTGCTACTTTCAAGGCCGAAGGTAATTTTCTTGACTTTTGCTTCATCACAAGCATTTACGGCTAACTCATCGTCGCCGTTAACGTAGCAAACACGACCCATTGACACAAACTTTGTGAAAGAACGCGCCATATTTTCCATCGTTTTAAAATAATCAAGATGGTCGTTATCAATATTAAGTAAAACCGTAATATCGGGGGAAAGCTGTAAAAACGTATCAACAAATTCACACGATTCGCAAACCATTGTTTGACTTTTACCCGCAATACCGTTAGAATTAATAAGCGGAAGTTTACCGCCGATAACTGCAGTAGGGTCGCACTTGTTTAATATTAAAATTTGTGTTATCATAGAAGTAACCGAAGTTTTGCCGTGTGTACCGCAAACACCGATTACGTTATCAAACTTGCGGGTAAGCGCGCCTAAAAGATGGCTTCTTTCCATTGTAGGAATACCCAATTCATCCGCTCTTACAAGCTCGGGATTATCCTTAGAAATTGCGGCAGAATAAACCACTAATTCAGCATCTTCAACATTTTCGGGGCTGTGACCCATAAACACCTTAACGCCAAGGTTTTTAACCCTTTTAAGAGGGTCGCTTTCATTATTGTCAGATCCTGTTAAAATATAACCCTTGCTATGCAAAATTTCGGCCAAGGGGCACATACCGCTCCCGCCGATACCTATCATATGAATTCGTTTTACGTTGTCGATAATCTTATCTTCAGGTTTGAGTTGCTTCATTTGAACTCTCCTTAATGCAATATTATATATATTATACTACTATTCATATAAAAAATAAACCTTTTTTTGAAAGGAGGCGCCAAAATGTTTGAAATTCCGCAAAATATATTGTTTTTGCTGAACCGATTATTAGAAAACGGTCATAAAGCCTATATTGTGGGCGGTTGTGTAAGGGATATTTTACTCGGTAAAACCCCTTACGATTATGACGTCACAACAAGCGCCACACCACAAGAAATAATATCACTTTTTGAAAAAACAATCCCCACGGGTATAAAGCACGGAACGGTTACCGTTTTAATTGATAACGAGCCCTTTGAGGTTACCACCTTCCGCACCGAAAATGGATACTGTGATAACCGCCATCCCGACAAGGTGGAATTTGTAAAGGATATTGCCGAAGACCTTGCTCGTCGCGATTTTACGGTTAATGC
>JAZRBQ010000167.1:0-12611 GCA_045635145.1 Acutalibacteraceae bacterium
GCGTTAGAGGTCATAACAACAACCGTGTTTTCAAAGTTTACGGTTCTGCCTTGCGCGTCGGTAACCTTGCCTTCGTCAAGGATTTGTAAAAGGATATTAAGCACGTCGGGGTGAGCCTTTTCAATTTCATCAAAAAGCACTACCGAATACGGCTTTCTTCTAACCTTTTCGGTAAGTTGTCCTGCTTCGTCATAGCCAACGTATCCTGGAGGCGCACCGATAATTCGTGATACCGAATGCTTTTCCATAAACTCCGACATATCAAGACGAATTAAGGTTTCGGGAGTAGAGAAAAGCTGTTCCGAAAGTACCTTAACAAGCTCGGTTTTACCTACACCTGTGGGACCTACGAATATGAATGATGCGGGACGGCGGAGATTGCTGGTCTTCACTCGTGAACGCTTAACAGCGCTTGCAACTAATTTGGTCGCTTCTTCCTGACCGATAATTTTAGCGTTTAACGCTTCTTCTAAGGTTGCCAACTTTTTAAGGTCGCTTTCTTGAATTTTAGTAGCAGGGATACCTGTCCATAATTCAATTACCTTGGCAATATCCATATCGGTAACGGTGTTGTTAAGTGCAGATGAGCAAAGTTTTTCGGACAATGCCTTGTATTTTTCAAGGTCTGCTTTAACCATTGCCTGTTTTTCGTAATCGGGATTTTCAACGTTTTGTTCCAATTCTTCAAGTTTAACCGAATATTCGGCAACCTTTTTGTTGGCCACGTAAAGTTCGTCAATCGCCTTATTGGCAAGACTCGCACATGCACAAGCTTCGTCAAGCAAATCTATCGCCTTGTCGGGCAAGTAACGGTCGGTAACGTATCTCTCAGAAAGAATAACCGCCTTTTTAACAATATCATCAGGGATTATAACGTTGTGGAAGCCTTCGTAATAACCCTTAACACCCATTAAAATTTCTTCCGCTTCTTTAAGGGAAGGTTCTTCAATAGTAACGGGTTGGAAGCGGCGTTCAAGGGCGGCATCCTTTTCGATATATTTTCTGTATTCCTTGAATGTAGTAGCGCCAATAACCTGAATTTCACCGCGTGAAAGGGCGGGTTTTAAAATATTAGCGGCATTCATCGAACCTTCAGCCGAATCGCCTGCGCCCACAAGATTGTGAATTTCATCAATGAAAAGAATCACGTTGCCCGCTTCTTTGATTTCACTCACAAGACCTTTTACACGACTTTCAAATTGACCGCGGAACTGTGTGCCTGCCACAAGACCCGTAAGGTCTAAAAGATAAATTTCTTTATCAAGAAGTCGCGCCGGGGCTTTGCCGTTTGCAATTTGAAGCGCCAAGCCTTCGGCAATAGCGGTTTTGCCGACACCCGGCTCACCAATAAGGCAAGGGTTGTTTTTAGAACGGCGGGAAAGAATTTGAATTGTGCGATAAAGTTCCTTATCTCTGCCGATAATAACGTCAATTTGGCCCTGACGCGCTTTATCGGTAAGGTTAGTGCAGTATTGTTCAATAAATCTGCGACGCTTTTTGCCCGATTTTTCAGCCTTTTTGTCTTCCTTTGGCTTATCTTCGGTTTTGGAAGCTTCGCCACCCATATTGCCAAAAATTTTATTTAAAAACGGCATTGCGGGTGCAGTACCCAAATCAAAGGTTTCATCGTTCAAAGCAGCATCGTCATTTTCTTCGTTAAGCGCCATAATATCCATAAATTGGTCGCTCATTTGCTCAATATCCTCATCAGATATATTCATTCTTTTAAGCATATCCTCAACAGGCTTTAGCCCCATCTCCTTCGCGCAAACAAGGCAAAGGCCGTTTGTTTCGGCATTGGGATTGCTCATATCCGAAACAAATACCACGGCGGGACGTTTTTTACATCTGGAACACATTTTCATTTTTTAAATACTCCTAAAATACATTGGTCAATAAATTAAATAAATAGGTTTTGGCAATATTTTCACTAGTGAAAATCCAAATTCCGTTTGGAATAAATTTAATTGCCAATTCCACTATATTGCAAAAAATCAAAGCAGTCACAAAGCCTTTAACAACACCCAGAACACCGCCTAAGGTAGTGTTAAGCTTGCCGATTTTCTTAAACGAGAAAGCCTTATTTATAATTCCCGCTAATAATTTTACAATACACGAAAGCAATAGTATAAGTATTACCGCATAAAAAATTTCTAAAACGGTTACTACAGCGGGTTTTATAAGCTTTTGTGATATATTTTCAAGTGTTTCTTTAGCGTCGGCTTTACCTTCGCTTACTACAACTTCCTTGATTTTTTCCTTAGTAATTCCGAATTCATCTACATTTTCGGTTACAAAAGTCGGTAAGGATTCCCAAACACTTTCTACCGCGTCAGAGCTGCTGTTGAAAACAACCTCGCTTGTAGAATTTATTATAGGCGGTTCAATAACCTTTTGATATGTAACGTCGGCTAATGGGTTAACCGACATAGCAACCACCACAACCACCGCCAAAATACCTACGGTTTCAACCACAACGCGCACAAAACCGCGTTTTGCCGAAATCAAAATCATTACCGCAAAAATTGCAACTACGATTAAATCAATTACTATATGCATACAGCCGCTCCTATTCTAATTTGATTTTATCAATCTGATTATCAGTCACAATTGCCATGGCATTTTGCCCTAACGGACAAATTCGCACCACGCCAAAACCGCATTCGCCCGAGCGCATATATTTGCCATCGTTATCAAGTATATATGCCTTAGTATCGCTAACACAGTAAATATGCTGATTTTTAAGGGCAAAATCGTTGATTAATCCCTTAAACTTAATCTCACGCTTAAGTTTGCCATTTTTAGTAAAAATAGCAATTCGGTTATCGGTTTTGTCGTTTTCACGGTTATAAAGCACCGCTATACCGTTATTACCAACCCTTAAAGCTTGAGTGTTATATTCATTTTTATATTCACTAATTTTAAAATTAGACCACTTGATAAAATTATATTCGTTAGCAGTAATAACAGAAAAACCACTCGCAAAGGAAGCGTCAATGGCGTAAACTATCGTATCTTCATAACTTTTTTCATATTCAGGACTTGAAGATTCAAAATTTAAAACGCTAAGCTTTGAATTATAAGTTCCCACATTTGAAGTTATGGTAGAAACCGCCATTTTTTTACCCGTCGGCGCCAAAGCCACGTTATTTACAAGGTCTTTTGAAGAAAACCATTCATAAACAAGGTCACCGTTCTTCTTATAAACGCTAACCTGTGCGGCATAGCTTTTTGATGAAAGCACCAAGGCATAGCTGCCATCATCCCCCATAGCAGCATTTTTTATACTTTGCTCGGTTTCGAGTGTTTGCTTTAAACCTTTAAGAGTAAAAATCAAACCGCGTGTGCCGTTTTGTTCAAAAACCAATGCCCTTGTTGAAGAGGTCTTTAAAACGGGGTTTTCAAAGCCGTGCTCATAAGAAAAAATACGCTTACCACCCGAAGAATAGGCTTCAATGCTGTTATTTGTCAACAAATAATAATATGAGGAATGTGATATTAAATTAACCGTTTCGCTGCTTTCAAGCGATATTGGATAACCGCCGCTACCTATAAGAGCCAAGTTGTTTGAAATTGTTTCAAAAACGCCTGCGGGCATTATAAATTGGCAAACCACAAGAATTACCGCAATTATTACAACCGTAAATGCAGTGGCTTTCATACGGCGTTGCATCTTAATTTTTTTGCCCCTTAAAACCCGCATTTTCTTTTGCTGTGGGGCAGCTTTTTCTTTAGAAGGTCTAGAAGATTTAGAAGATGGGGTCATCTCAATATCTTCGAATTCCCTTTCGCGCCTTATTCGTTTTTTATTTACCTTCGGCGCAGGTTTAAGCCCCCTGCGGCGCTTTCGTTTATATTCAGCCATAATTCAATCCTTAATAATGTACTTTTTCTAAAAACAGTCCCTGTGGCGGGGCGGTAATTCCCGCCTTTTCACGCATTTTAGACTCTAAAATCAAGGGGATTTCTTCTGTCTTAATTCTGCCGTCAGACACCTCGACCGCTGTACCCATAATAATCCTTACCATATTGTACAAAAAGCCGTCAGCCGTGACGGTAAGCACAATATCATCGCCATTTTGGGTAACAAAGCATTCATTTATGGTGCGAACGGTATTTTCCACCGTTCTACCCGAAGATGAAAATGCATAAAAATCGTGCGTGCCTATAATCAATTCGGCAAATTCATTCATTTTGTCAAGATTAAGTTTGCGTTCAATTTGCCACGCGTAGCGCGACTTAAAGGCATCCTTTTTGTTACTGTTATAAATATGATAACAATATGTTTTACCCTTCGCGTTATACCTTGCGTGAAAATCATTCGGCACTTGCCTGCAATCTATAACCGCAATATCAGGCGGTAAAAGACCGTTAAGCCCACGCAAGAACGCACTTTCGGGTATATTGTCGTCACAATCCAAATGGCAGGTAAATTCTTTAGCGTGAACACCTGCATCGGTACGGGAAGTGCCAACAACATTAACCCTTTGTTTTAACATTTGCTCCAAAGCATCACAAATAACACTTTGCACCGTTACGGCGTTGTTTTGCACCTGCCAACCGTGATAAGCGGTGCCGTCGTATGAAATTGTAAGAAGCATTCTTTTCATAAAAGCACCCCTTTAAAGTTTAAAAGAAAATATTAAGCAAAACTATTCCGCCACAGAAGACAACCGTTATAGCGCTCAAAAGATAATCTCTTGCTCTGACGTGCAGTTGTTTCATACGGGTTTTACCCTCGCCACCGTTATAGCAACGGCATTCCATTGCTTCGGCAAGCTCGAAAGCGCGGCGAATTGAAGAATTAAGAAGCGGTATTAAAATGGGTATAAGCGCCTTTATACGTTCAATAATGCTGCCGCTTTCAAGGTCGGCGCAACGTGCTTTTTGGGCGTTCATAATCTTGCCAGCTTCTTCAACCAAGGTGGGTATAAATCTAAGTGCAATTGTCATCATAAGCGCCAAGGTATGCACCGCATTTTTAAGACCTATAAATTTTAATGGGCTTAAAAGACTTTCAATCGCATCGGTTAAGTCGTTTGGTGTTGTAGTATAGGTAAGTGATGAGCTAATAATAATAAGCAACACTATTCTAAGTGCCATAAACACCGCACGGTAAATTCCGTCATAGGTAATAGTTAATTTCCACCAATGAAGCAAAACGCCACTTGTTTCATCGCCGTAAAGCATATTTATAAGCGAGGTTAAAATAACAATCGGTAAAATTGCCTTAAGATTTTTCAAATACATTTTAATAGGCACTTTAGAAACCAAAGCCACCGTTAAAACAAACAAAAGCGAAAATAATAATGCATACATATTTTGCGAAACAAAGATAAATACCACCGCTAAAATAAGCAACACTATTTTCACTCTGGGGTCGGCTTTATGGATGACCGAATTTGTTTCAACATATTGTCCGAAGGTTATATCCTTAAGCATTGCGGTCACCTGCCTTTGTTCCTTTTAGCACTTCTACCGCTCTCTCAACCGTAAATACGTCATCAGGAACGCTAATTCCCAACTTTTTAAGTTCATCGAAAACGCGTGTGACAATAGGCACGTTAAGACCGATTTCACGCAAAGCGTCGCCTTCTTTAAAAACATTCTCGGTCTTATCGCACATTGCAAGACCGCCCTTGTTCATAACAAGAAGTTTATCGGTAAATTGCGCCATATCTTCCATAGAGTGTGAGATTATAATAACCGTAGCATTGGTAGCCTTGCGGTAATTATGAATAACTTCCATAATCTCTTCTCTGCCCTTTGGGTCAAGACCTGCGGTAGGTTCATCAAAAACAATAATTTTGGGATTCATCGCCATTACGCCCGCAATAGCAACCCTACGCTTTTCACCACCCGACAAATCAAAGGGGGATTTTTCTAAATATTCGTCCTTAACACCAATAATTTTGCAGGTTTCGCGAATTCGTTTATCGAGTTCATCGCCCGAAAGACCTATATTTTTGGGTCCGAAACCGATATCAGCATAAACCGTTTCTTCAAACAACTGGTATTCAGGATATTGAAAAACAAGCCCTACTTTTGAGCGGACCTTTCTTATTTCCTTTGGGCGTTCCCAAATATTTTGTTCTTCAATAAAAATTTTGCCGTTTGTTGGTTTTAAAAGTCCGTTAAGGTGCTGTACCAAGGTTGATTTACCCGAACCCGTATGACCGATTATACCAACAATTTCACCCTCATCTATAGTAAAGCTGACATCCTTTACCGCATCGTTTATAAAGGGTGTGTTGCCACCATAGGTATGGGTTAAATTTTCTACTTTAAGTATTGCCAATTACCTTTCCTCCAAGCACAAGGCGATTGCCTTTGCTGTATCTTCAACCGATAAAACGTCGGTCGAAATATTAAAACCGTTTTGATTTAAAGAGTATAAAAGTTCGGTTGTTTGGGGAACCGAAAGCCCCACCGATTTTAATTGACTAACGTTTTTAAAAATCTCCTTAGGTGTATTATCGTCTATAATAACACCGTCGTTCATAACCATCACTCTATCGGCATTTTCGGCTTCTTCCATATAATGCGTAATAAGCACGATTGTAATGCCCTTTTCTTTGTTTAGCTTATGAAGGGTTTTAATAATTTCTGTTCTACCAACAGGGTCAAGCATAGCGGTAGGCTCGTCCAAAATCAAACATTCGGGTCTCATTGCAATCATACCTGCAATGGCAATTCTTTGCTTTTGACCGCCCGATAAATGATGAGGTGTAGATTCCTTAAACTCATACATTCCAACGCTTTTCAAAGCATCGTCCACACGCTCACGAATAACCGAAGGCTCAAGTCCCAAATTTTCGGGACCAAAGGCTACGTCTTCTTCAACGATTGATGCCACCAACTGATTATCGGGGTTTTGAAAAACCATACCGACCGTTCGTTTAACCTCAATTTCGGTTTCTTCATCGGCAGTGTTCATACCGTTAACCAAAATTTCGCCACCGGTTGGCTTAAAAAGACCGTTAAGCATTTTGGCTAAGGTCGATTTACCCGAGCCGTTATGACCCAAAATCACCGTAAAGCTACCACGCGCAATATTAAAAGAAACATTCTTGACGGCGGTATGCTTTACTTCTTCGTCACTATATTCGTAAGATACGTTTTTTACTTCAATAATATTATCCATTTTCACTAATCCAAACTGTAGTATTACCGCAAGGCATTGAAAAGCCCTTTTCGGTTATAGGAAGACCGATTTCATCGGTATAAACCTTGCCCCCACGACCCTTAACCACGTATTCCGAAACCATATAGTCAAGGATTGTATGTGAAAGACCGCCTGTGTAAGAGTTTAAAAAGAAAAACAATGCATTGTCAGATAAAAGCTTACCCGTTTCGGTTAATAATTCGGTAAGTTGTTGTTCTAACTTCCATACTTCGCCGTTGGGTCCCCTACCGTAAGAAGGCGGGTCCATAATAATAGCATCATACTTTTTGCCACGACGAATTTCGCGCTTAACAAACTTTAAGCAGTCGTCCACAAGCCAACGAACGTTGCAGTCACTAAGACCTGATACAGCCGCATTTTCCTTAGCCCACTGCACCATACCCTTTGAAGCATCAACGTGAGTAACACTCGCCCCCGCAGAAAGACAAGCTATCGTAGCGCCGCCTGTGTAAGCAAAAAGGTTAAGCACCGAAATTTCCCTATTAGCATTTTCTATAAGCTTTTTAGCAAGCGACCAGTTAACCGCTTGTTCGGGGAAAAGACCTGTGTGCTTAAAGCCCATTGGCTTTAGACGGAAGGTCAAATCATCATATTTAATGCTCCAAACATCAGGCACCTTTTTTCTGGTTTCCCAATGCCCACCGCCCGAATTTGAACGGTAATATTTAGCATGAGGATTATACCAAAGTGGGTTTTTTCGCTCGCCCGACCAGATAACCTGTGGGTCAGGACGAATAAGAATAATATCGCCCCAACGTTCAAGTCGTTCGCCCGAATCGGCATCTATAAGTTCATAATCCTTAAAACCTTCAACACTTCTCATAAAAAATTCCTTTAAAACATTGATTGTTGATTTGTAGTATTGTTTTCTATTCCTAAATGGTCATACGCCAATTTTGTAACACAACGGCCGCGCGCAGTACGTGTTAAGAAACCGATTTGCATTAAATACGGCTCATAAACGTCTTCAATAGTAACCGCTTCTTCACCCAAAGCCGCCGCCAAGGTATCAAGACCTACGGGTCCGCCTGAATAGTTAGTTATAATGGTAGAAAGCATCTTGCGGTCAAAATCGTCAAGACCTAATTCATCAATTTCAAAACGAGCCAAAGCCGACTGTGCCACCTTTTCGGTAATAACACCGTTAAATTCCACCTGCGCGATGTCACGCACACGGCGTAAAAGTCGGTTTGCAATACGGGGTGTCCCGCGTGAGCGTGAAGCGATTTCCAATGCGCCGTCGTGCTCAATTTCAATACCTAAAATCCCTGCCGAACGTGTTACGATTTGAGCCAACTGTTCGGGAGTATAAAGTTCAAGTCGCAAAAGCACACCAAAGCGGTCACGCAAAGGAGCGGTCAATTGACCCGAACGGGTAGTCGCACCCACTAACGTAAAGTGCGGAACGTCAAGACGTATTGAACGCGCCGAAGGGCCTTTTCCAAGAATAATATCAAGCGAGAAATCTTCCATAGCGGGATACAAAATTTCTTCAACGTTGCGGGAAAGACGGTGAATTTCGTCTATAAACAAAACGTCGCCTTCGTTGAGTGAAGTTAAAATCGCAACCAAGTCCCCCTGCTTTTCGATTGCGGGACCCGAAGTTACACGAAGATTAACCCCCATTTCTTTTGCGATAATGCCTGAAAGGGTGGTTTTACCTAGACCTGGAGGGCCGTAAAGCAAAACGTGGTCTAAGCTTTCATTTCTTTGCAAGGCAGCCTTAATATATATTCTTAAATTTTCCTTAACCTTATCTTGACCGATATAATCATCAAGCGTCTTTGGGCGAAGTGATAATTCGCCGTCATCCTCTTTGTAGCTATAATCGGGTGAAACGATACGGTTTTCAAAATCCATTTCTTGTTCTATCATTTACTATATCCCCCTTGCGAGAGTTTTTAATGCTTGTTTTATAAGGTCTTCGGTAGAAAGTGCAGGGTCAAGCTTACCCACCGCCAAAGACGCTTCACTTTGGGTGTATCCGAGTGAAACAAGCGCCGAAATTGCCTCTTTAGTATTACTGTTCACAGTAGCGTTACCAACCGCCTTAATAACCAACGTATCGCCCGACTGTAACGAGCCAACCTTATCCTTAAGCTCTAAAACAATTCTTTGGGCGAGTTTGGGTCCAACACCGCTTGCCGCAGTGAGTGCCTTGTAATCGCCACTCGCAATATATAAAGTCAACTGTGAAGCCGTAAATTCCGACAATAAAGCAAGTCCCATTTTAGCGCCAACACCGTTTACCGATGTCACTAATTTAAAGGCGTCCAACTCTTCAATTTCACGAAAACCGTATAAATCCATAGCATCTTCGCGTACGGCTAAAAAGGTGTGCAAAAATACTTCCTCATTCTTTGGCGGAAGATTGTAAAGTGTGTTTTTGGTTACAAAACATTTGTATCCCACACCACCACATTCGACAACCGCACAAGCGGCATCGGTATAAATCAATTTTCCTCTTAAAGATGCAATCATAATTATCTCCTTAAAATTGAGTCGGAATAATGTCCGTCACATATAGCGATAGCCAAAGCATCGGCAGTGTCGTCGGGCTTGGGAACGGCTTTTAGATTTAAAAGGCTTTTCACCATTTCCATAACCTGATGCTTTTCTGCCCTGCCGTAGCCTGTAACAGCTTGTTTTACCTGAAGCGGTGTGTATTCGTGAATTTTAAGCCCCATTTTTGTTGCCGCTAAAACGATTACTCCCCTCGCCTGTGCAACGTCAATTGCGGTGGTAGAGTTTGTATTAAAATAAAGTTTTTCAATCGAAAGGCAATCAGGCTTGTACTTTTCAATAATCTCAAGCATATCATTATAAATCACGTTGAGCCTGTCTTCAAAAGGGGTTTTTGCTTTGGTAGTAATTGCGCCGTAACCCACAACGCCGAATCGGTTTTTAGCATAGTCAACAACACCGTAACCAACTATTGCATAACCTGGGTCAATACCTAAAATGCGCATTTTACCACCCCTTTTCAAAAATTTACACAATATTCCCATAATAATTCATAATATTATATCATATTTAAAGATAAACGGCAACTACTTTTTATATAATAAATTATCTATAATATAAATTTTTTGATTGACATACGACATTTCAAGTTATATAATTATAGAAATATATTTTTTGTGAAGGAGTAAAGTATTTATGGCTTATTATTTTAGCGAAGTTTCGCATACCTTTAACGAATATCTCTTGGTTCCGGGATATTCTGACAGTAATTGCATACCTGCAAACGTTTCTCTTAAAACTCCGCTTGTAAAGTTCAAGAAGGGTGAAGAACCTGCTATCAGCATGAACATTCCCATGACCTCTGCTATTATGCAGTCTGTTTCAGGCGACCGCTTGGCAGTAGCTTTGGCACGTGAAGGCGGCGTTTCCTTTATTTACGGTTCACAATCTATTGAAGACGAAGCCGCAATGGTTGCCCGTGCAAAGTCTTATAAAGCAGGCTTTGTTGTAAGTGACTCTAACGTTACTCCCGAAAGCACCTTGGCTGACATTTTAGCGCTTAAAGAAAAGAACGGTTACTCCACCGTTGCCGTTACATCCGACGGTACTGCAAACGGCAAACTTTTAGGTATTGTTACAGGCCGTGACTATCGCGTTAGCCGTATGTCTACCGACATTAAGGTTAAGGAATTTATGACCCCACGCGAAAAGTTGGTAGTAGCTGACGAAAACACCACCTTAAAACAAGCTAACGATATTATTTGGGACAATAAGTTAAACTCTTTACCCATTGTTGACAAGGACGACAATCTAAAGTACTTAGTATTCCGCAAGGACTATTCTGCACATAAATCCAACCCGAATGAGCTTTTGGATAAGGACAAGCGTTACGTTGTAGGCGCAGGTATCAACACCCGTGACTATGCCGAACGTGTTCCCGCATTAGTTGAAGCAGGCGCAGACGTGCTTTGTATCGACTCTTCCGAAGGCTTTTCAGAATGGCAGTCAAGAACTATCGCTTTCATTCGTGAAAAGTATGGCGACACCGTTAAGGTAGGCGCTGGTAACGTTGTTGACCGTGAAGGCTTTATGTTCTTAGCAGAAGCAGGCGCTGACTTTATTAAGGTTGGTATCGGTGGCGGTTCTATCTGTATCACCCGTGAAACTAAAGGTATCGGTCGTGGTCAGGCAACTGCTCTTATCGACGTATGTGCCGCTCCTGACGAATATTTTGAAAAGACAGGCGTTTATATCCCTGTTTGCTCTGACGGTGGTATCGTACACGACCACCACATCACCTTAGCTCTCGCTATGGGTGCTGACTTTATGATGTTAGGCCGTTACTTCGCTCGTTTTGACGAAAGCCCGACAAATAAGATTGCTATAAACGGCAACTACTATAAGGAATACTGGGGCGAAGGCTCTAACCGTGCTCGTAACTGGCAACGCTATGACTTAGGCGGCGACAAGAAGCTCTCCTTCGAAGAAGGCGTTGGCTCTTACGTTCGTTATGCAGGCTGACTTAAGGACAACGTTAACCTTTCACTTGCAAAGGTTAAGTCCACAATGTGCAACTGTGGCGCATTAACCATTAACGAACTTAAAGAAAAAGCAAAACTCACCTTGGTTTCTGCTACAAGTATCGTAGAAGGCGGCGCACACGACGTTATCCAAAAGGAAACCTCTTTAGGTACAATTAAATAATGCGTAATGCGTAATTCGTAATTAGAAATTCAAAAGCCACGGAAAAATCCGTGGCTTTTTTATTAAATTTGCAGACAGTCGAGTACGCCAGCACCCCACAAATATGTTTTCAATTATAAGTAGAATGGATTTCTTAATTGTGCCATGATTGAATTATTTGTATGCGTTTTATAATTTCTTCTCGCATAATAGGTAATAATACTAAGTCACACTTTTTTTGTCGAGATATCGGCGTATGCCCGCATATCAATGTAATCGTAGAAAGTATTGCCAAAATTATAAAAATCGTAAGATTAAATTTATCAAAAGCAATTTTTGATAAAAAATATAACGGACAAAATAAAATGCATATAGTTAACAAAAAATATTGTAAGAATAAATTTAATCTACTGTACACAGAAACGATGTGTATAAATGTATTATTATCTTTTGAAATGACATGTCCATACATTTTATGTAATTGGAAGTATTCTTCGATTCTTCGCGATGGAAAATGTGGTATATACTTTTTAACTATAATTTTGCCCTTTTTTGAACAATTGAAGGTTATTTCTGCATCGTATGGTACTGATTCTCTAACAGACCCACATAACTCGCGTAGGTGTTTTATAGTTTCAGATACACTTTTATTAACCTCGATATATTCTTCGCTCAAAACTTTTGTAAATATTGTCGATTTCATTTTTACCTACCTTTAGGCTATATTTACTTAATTATAACACTTTCATCTTAAAATGCAATAGTTTACAGTAAACTA
>JAZRBQ010000168.1:0-6645 GCA_045635145.1 Acutalibacteraceae bacterium
GTTTGTAAAGATGATTTTTAAACAAATCGGGAAGATTATTGAAAAATTTTATTGGCTTCACGTCACCCACACTAGCGTCGCCATTTTGAACTTCTTTGTCGGTAAGGTCGTAATAACTAGGTGTAAACCAGTTAACCCCATCCGCCGTAGAAACAGGCAAAAGCGAGCCCAAATCATTCAAATAATCGTAACTTTCATAACGTGAAAATATAAGTGTATCGTCAAATTTGCCGGGATAATGACAAATTTCGCCGTCAACTTCTTGCGAAAAATCAGGCGCTAATAAAATTGTACTGCCACCGCCGATTGTAATTTGAATGTTTTCAACCGCAGGTTTTGCAGACAAAACCGACCACGCGTAAGTGGCGGTCACAATCAAGGCAACCGAAAGTACGACCGCTAAACCTGCGATAACCATTTTTTTAATTGCTTGATTCATTACTTACTATTTCTCCAAAGACGTTTGGTAGGCGCATTTTTTGCATCCTGACGGCGACGTCTTTCCTCGTTAATCTTGTTTTGAAGCTCTTCTCTCAAAAGCTGCTGACGGGCGCGTTCATTTAATCTTGAATCAATTGCTTCGTTAAACATTGCAATTTCTTTCAAGAAGATAATTACAGTTTCGCGATCCTTTTGTAGTTGCTCAGCACGCTCTCTTGCGAGTTGTTGCTCCCTTTCTATCTTCAAGCGATTTTCTTCTTCGATTTTAGCCAAGCGTAATCTTTCACGCTCAGCCTCTTCACGAGCTAAAATACGTTCTTGTTCTTCAATTTCCAAACGGTGCAAACGGTCAAGCTCGTCACGTCTGCGTTGACGCTTAATAGCGGCTTGTTGCTTCTTTATACGCTCGGTTTCTTCCAATACGTATGCCGCATCCTCAAAATCTTCGGCAGCAATTTTTTCCTGCTCTAATTCAAGGTTGCGCTCGCTAAGCCGTTCATCGAAGTCCTTTAAAAATCTCTTAATATCCTTCTTAAATAACCTGCTTCTGCGCCTGTCTTCCTGTTCACGCTCCATACGTTCAATGTAAAGGCGTTGCTCTTCGGCCTCTTTTTCAAGACGGATTCTTTCCTTTTCGGCTTCTCTCTCAAGACGGCGCTTCTCTTTTTCTTCTTCTGCTTGCTGCTTAAGGCGTGCCTTTTCCGCAGCCTTTGCGGCATTGCGTTCTTCAATAAGGCGTCGTCTTTCGGCCGCCTCTTCACGCATAAGCTGTTCTTTAGTGAGCTCTTCAATCAATACCTTGCGTATTTCAACATCAGGCAAATCATAATCTTCTGTAAGCTCTTCAATAATCTCTTTAATAAACTTAGGCTTAAGGGCGCGTTTCTTTTCTTTCATAGGTGCAGGTAAACGCCTATCCTTATCCCTTTCAAGATGATTTTTCAAAAGTAAATACTGGAACATCGTATTTCTGAAAATGTCTTCTTGGAAATTTTCGTCTATAACTGGGTTTTGTTCAATAACCTTAATTGTATAACCAATATTGTCATACGAACGCAAGAAATCAAACAATTCCATAATAGCGCGGTAATTTTTATTCTTTTTTAATACGTTAGTTTTAGTAACCCTACCCTTAACGCGCGGGTATCTTGCCATGTGCTTGGCAAAATGAGTATTCATATCGTTAGATAAAATACGATAAAGGCGCGAAATTCTATTAAAAATCTCTCGGTTTTTATCGTCAGTATCCAAAATGCCGTCAATATCACGAATATGTAAAAACATATCCATATGAACGGCTTCAGTGGCGCTTTCCATATCAGATTTAAACTTAAGCTTAGCGCCAAATTCATCACTCATAGCTTCCATTAAAGCATCGTGACGGATTTTTACAAATTGATAAGCATTTTCTAAGGCAGTAAAAACAAGCCTGTTTTCGTAAACCTGACCTATAGAGTCTTCGCGGTATTTTTGCATAACTCTATTTGGTCTTACGTTACCAGTTTCTTCTTCAAAATCCTCTACCAATGAAGCGTGTGTTGCCAAATGACGAACAACGTCGCTGCCTGTTTTTTTAGCATTAGCCACATTTACAATAAGCTCATCTTCACGGATAACGTTACGAGGATTTTCGATAATATTTTGAAAAGCCGCTAACACCTGCTCAATAGCTTCAATCCATTCGGTATCTACAATTTTTTCCATTCTACGATTTGAAAATTGTATTTCGTTTTGAGCGTTAGCCATAGCAGTCATAAACGAATCGTAAAATTCGGTACTGCCAAGAGTGCGGATAGTGCTCTTAACGTATTTTTTAAACAAAACTTCAACTAAATCTTCATTTTGTTTTTTAGAAGCAGTAGTTTTCTTCTCGTCTGCCATATCACGCACTCCTTTCTTGTAAATTAGTTGGTTTTCTTAAGTATATCTATGTATTCCTTGCAAATTTTCATAGTATTTTTACCGAATGTTCTGTCAAGGAAATTTGAAAATCTGGTAAGGTCGTCCTTCATAAATCCAAGGCTTAATGATTCGAACTTTCTTAAAACCTTTTTGGCAAGCATAAAGTCAACTGCCTGAATTTCAGTACCGCCGCAAGCAATAAACGAAGGTACAAAGTCGTTAATTTGCTTCATAATACGGTTACCGAAAGCCAAACGGAAGTTTTTAATAACGTAATCGTTTACTGTTTCAAGCTTATCCAAAATTTCTTGCGAAACAGGAAAACTTTCTTTAGCGACTTCGAACATTTTGTTCAGATGGTCGGTAGAAACACAAACAGGTTCGGTAAGTTCACATTCAAATGCTTCTGCACGGCTATCAAGGTCGATTGGAATAGCACGGTCGTAAACCTTATCGGCAACGGCAAAGGTCGAGTCGTCGTTGTTGATAGTGCCGACAAACCAAACGTTATTTGGAATATTAACACTGCCATTATTAATAAGGCAGGGGTCGTTATCCCAAACGGCGTTTGTAACCTCAATTTTCCATTCTTCCTGAAGCGGCATTTCCAAAATAGAAAGCATTTCAGCGAAATAATATTCAACACGCGCAATGTTCATTTCGTCGAGAATAACCATATGTGGATCTCTGAAATAATTACATTCGTAAATAGCCGTTAAAAATTCGGTTTCGGAATATTTTTTGGTAAATTCGTTAAAATAACCATAAAGCTCGGTACGTTCACGCCAAGAAGGCTGAACCGATACTACAGTAGTATCTTTATTCACAAACTTACCAAAAGCGTATGGCAAACTTGTTTTACCAGTACCCGAAATACCCTGCAAAATAACGATTCTTGCCGCACCCATAGATGCCACAAAGAAGCGTATTAAATCAAGGTCGTAATAAAGGTTAAGCTGCGAAGCCGCAAAGTTGCGGAACTTTTCACAAAATTCAGCCAAAGTAATTTCCGAATCGTAGAAAGGCTTTTCATATTCGGTCTTATAATAATTGTCCACCGTAGTAAGACGGAAGAAACGGCTGTCTGCCGGGTCAACGGGTGGTGAATCGAAGGTATTGCGGTTAGATTTCAGTAAGGCTTTTTCCTCGCCTTCTTTATCCTCTTCCTCAAATTGTCCAACACCGTCGCCGCCGAGCTCCGCCATGCGCATTGCCAAAAGCTTATCCTTTTCGTAATTGGCACGTAAAAGGTCGCGTTGAAGATTTTTAACCTGCTTTGCAAGTTCGTCATACTTTTTAGGCGAAATTCTAAAACGGAAAAGCTTTTTGCAAAGCTTAAAAATACCGATAACCGCCGCTACAATTATTACAAGCAAAACCAAATTGGCAACAACGAACAAGACCCATTCCAAAGTTGAAAATGAGCCTACATATTTTTCCATAACTTCCACACGTTTAGAAACGTCGAAAATAGAAAGGAAAAAATCGACTATCGCACCAAAAATATTACCAAAAGCGCGCAGAATACTGCCTATGTCTTGAAAAAAATATCTAAAAAAATTATCCATAATTTACAATACCTGACAAAATTCAATTTAAATTCAAATTACTGTTCGTCAGTGCTATCTAAATCGTCAGCATTATCTGCTGCTACGTTTTTTTCCTTTTCCATGTTTTCAAGAATTTCGGCGCGTAATTTTTCACGAAGTTCAGCTTCTAATTTAGCGCGTTCGAATTCTAATTTTGCAGTTTCTTCCTGATGCTGAGCAATCATTTGCTCGGTAGCACCGCGTTCCTGTTCAAACTTAATACGGTTTTTAACACCTTGGTATTCAAACAATGCTCTAAAGAACTGAACAAGGTTGAAGATAAAGAAAAGTATAACAGGTAACAATACAACAATGAAGAAGCCTGTTGGTGTTTGGAGATAGTCAAACGCCTTACCTAAACCGCCGATATGGAATTTGTATTGACCGATAACCTCTGATTCGTGAACAGTCAAGGGGTCGACAGTGGTGTTGTTGTCACCCTTGGTTTCAAAAATAAGGTAATCGCCGCCATCATAAACATTCACAATACGGTGAGTATTAAGAACGCGTTCGCCATCGATAATGGTCCAATAGGTTATAATATCGCCTGTGCTAAGCTTATCAGGATTCTTAACAGGTGTATCAATAGCAAGGTCGCCTGCCTTAAGCTCAGGATACATTGAGTCTGTCTGAATCGAAAGCAACTGCACACCCAAAATGTTAGGAACACCGTTACCCGAACTTGATACAAAGGAAACAAAGGTACAAACCGCGGCGAGCGCGATTACAACAACCAATAAAATATTAATAATTCTATTGATTGTTTTAGACTTATTTCCCTTGCTTTTAGAATTTTCTTGAGTTTGAGGTTCGGTTTCAACCTCTGTGGTGTTCTTTTCTAATTCTTTGTTATTCATGTTTTCCTCCCACTCGCACAAAAGTGCGGGATTAGAATTTGAGAGATGCAAAATTACACTGCCTGCCGCGAGGCAGTACAATCGAAATTAAGCCGAGACGCTAATTAATAGGCTTAAGACCCGACTGGATATCCGCATCGGACTTAAACTGAATATTAGCAATGATTTGCGCCTCTTTAATTGCGTTAGTACAATCAACATCCTGACCCTCAAGCCAGAGATAAAGTTTTATCATTGCTTTTTGGTTAGCTTTTAAAGAAAAAAGCTCGGTCGAGGACGTAAAGTCCCCTATTGTGTAAACCTGAACGCCGTTTTGAACTGGGTCGGTTTCTGCCCAAGTAGAATAATCCTGCAAAATTAACCTGTCGTCAGGCACCAAAGCAGCATCACCGTCAATGCTTGGGGTTGCAACGTATCCAACGCTTCCATCAGCGTGGATATTTGCATTTGGTTCGTAAATAAAGAATTTTTTTGTTTGTTCAATCGGATTGTTAGCCTCATCCAGTAAGGTGACTTGAATGCCTACCCTGACAGCATTTTCGGCGCCCTGTCCCGCGTTTTTGTGGGAAATCGCTTCCGCGTCCCAAACAGGGGTACCGATAAGGTAGGTACCTGAGCCACTTAAACCTTCATCCGAACTAACAGTTTGGTTTAACGAAACCACAACGTCTTCACTTGTGCGGGCATAAAGGGTGCCCATACTGTAATATCCGTCGCGATTGTCACGGTTGGCATTAAAATCGTCAGAAAGTGGATGCCAATTACCGTTGAGCCTTCCGTCGAAACCATAACCAGCGGTATAAAAGGACTGATTTTTTTCCGACCAGGTTATCGGCCGCAAAGGAAAACTTTCACTTGCCATATCTAAATATGAAAGCTTACTTCCCCACTCTTCCGCGTCAGGTGTTAGCGCAATTTCCAAACCCGTATGTGTTGTAACGTACATCGAAAGGTCGCTAACCTGCGGTGTGCGGCTTAATGAAAACCAGGTGTATGTTGCCGTAACCGAAAGCACAAGCAAAAACAAGAGTAAGGAAGCATAAATTACAAGCATTCCCTTTCTTTTAGGCCCATATTTTTTTTGTTCTTTTCCCACTATATTGACCTCTTTTTACTATAAAAATGCTAATGTTATTATACGGCTTGCCCCTACCCGCACATAAATGCGGATAGGGGGCTTTATTATTTTTGCTAAAATTTTAAGGAAAATTCCTTATTAAACTTAGTTGTTATCAGGTGTCTTCTGATGAAGATCAGCGTAATCCATAGGAACAAGACTAGCGCTGCTTGCAAATTGAAGGTTAAGCTTACCATACATTGACTTAACAAGTGTAGCAGCCACGTCAGCATTTGTAAGAGTTTCACCATCAAGATATACTAATACAGATACGTTAGTTTTTACGTTAGTATCCAATGCCTTAATAACAGCATCATTTTGTTCTGTAACAAATTGATCGCCATTAACAAGGTAAATATTTGCTTCTAAACCTTCGTCGGTCTTTTTAGCATTAGTAGCATCAAGCGCTGCATATTCAAGAACAGTATTAGTTTCAGTATCAAAGAATACTAATTTAATGTGTGACATAAGTGATTTTACTTGAGCTTCAGTGAAAGCAGTAAAATCAGTATTAAATGTCATTGTGCTACCCTTACCAGCAGTTTCTTCGTTTTGGTTGTCGCCATAGATTCTGTCTTCAGGTGTTGTTTGAAGAAGAAGATTAGATTGTGACGCATTAGTTCTGAACGCAAGGTCAATTACGTAACCATAGAATTCACTAATGGGGTTAACTGCATCAGTTGCTGTGGGTTCCTGACCATCTAAAGTATTTCTAAGAGTATTCAAAGTACCATTAGGG
>JAZRBQ010000169.1:0-7988 GCA_045635145.1 Acutalibacteraceae bacterium
GCAAATCAACTGATAATCGTGGGCGGTGTAAACAATTTTTACATCCCTACCCGTTTTTTTACGGTATTTATGAACCGCCAAAATCATACTGGGTGTAAGATGAAACTGAATGTTATTAAAATGCACCGCGTCGGGCGCAAAATCATAAAGCACACGGCTTATTTTTTTATAGGCTTCACGCGAATATATTATCCTGAACGGCGCGGTAAGATTTTTTAAAACCCCACGGCTAAAATCCATATCCGATACGTATTCGCCCTTACTATTGCCGACAATATTTTTAGGGTTTTGAAGACCGAAATATTCAACGCTGTGACCATGCTTTGTTAACAAAGCACCGAGTTTAAAAGTATAAGTTTCGGCACCGCCTTTGGGGTACAAAAACTTATTTACAAGAAGTACCTTCATCTTCTACTCCATAAAGTTCTAAGGTTTTGTTTGTAACGACGTCCCAATTATATTTATTCAAAATATAATCAGCCGCGTTTTGTTTGTAACCCAAAACAACCTTCGGGTTATCGCAAAGCCATTGCAATTTGTCTTTAAGGTCGTGGCAATCGCCCTGCTTAAAGGTTATGCCGTAATTTTCAGTAACGGTCGCGCATTCGGGTATGTCAGACGTAAGACAACAGTTGCCATAGCTCATTGCCTCTAAAAGACTGAGCGGCATCCCCTCTAAATCGGACGGTAAAACGTAAATATATGCGTTACTATAAAGCTCTGCCAAGCGTTCGCCTTCAACGAAACCCGTGAAAATAATGCGCTCGTCACTAAGTGCCGATTCCTTAAGCGTTTTTTCAAACTCGCTGCTATCCGAAGCACCACCCGCAATCACAAGGCGCTTGTTTGTTTCAAGGGTTTTAAAGGCTTCTATCAAATATGTTAAACCCTTTTCGGGCACCAAACGACCCAAATAGAGTATATAATCGTCCTTATTAAGTCCAAATTCGTCCAAAATTTTATTGGACGGCAAAATTTTCGGCCGTGCAACTCCATTGGGTATAAAAACCGTTTCACGACCGTACGTATCCTTAAAATATTCTTTTACATTTTCGCTTAAAACGATAATTTCATCAGCAAATCGTACGGCGCATTTTTCCCCCGCAAGAATATAACGGGAAGCAAACCTACCCCACTTGGCGCGCTTATGGTCAAGCCCGTGTATTGTTGCGATACACCTTTTGCCAAATAATTTGGGTAGCCATAGCATAGCGCAAGGACCTTCGGCGTGAAAATGAACCACATCATACCTGCCAAACGCTGCCCTTGCCGACGCAAAAAAGGAAGCCGTCATTGCGGCCAAACCCTTTTTATCAATAGTTATAACATTTTTAAGTCTAACGCCTTTATATTCACAAAGGCTTTCTTTATCAAAAACGGCACCGCTAACATGGTGACCCTTGCGGTTATAACAGGTAACTGAATAACCCTTTTCTGCCATACGGGTTGCAAGCTCGGTTACCACAATTTCAATCCCACCCTCGCGCGACGGAATTCGCTTATGGCCAAGCACCGCAATACGCGGCCGTTTTTCGTTTTTAAAAGGCATTATACGCCCTCCATACCGATTATAGCACCGATTGTTTTAAAAATGGTTTTTAAATCATTCCAAAAGCTGCGCTCAGCAATATATTTTAAATCCCAACTAAGCCATTCATCAAAAGAAAGGTTATTACGCTTGGGCTGTACCTGCCAATAGCATGTAATACCCGGGGTTACCAAAAGACGTTGCTTTTGATAATTGGTATATTGTTCGACCTCACGCGGTAGCGGTGGACGGGGGCCAACAAGACTCATATCCCCTTTTAAAACGTTCCACAACTGCGGAAGCTCGTCAATACTAGCCTTGCGGATAAACCTGCCCACACGGGTTAGTCGCGGGTCTTCCTTAATTTTAAAGGCGGGGCCGTCCATTTCGTTTTTATCCAAAAGGTCATCCAGCATTTTTTCAGCGTTAGGTATCATCGACCTAAACTTGTAAAATTTAAAAATTTTACCGTTCTTGCCCACGCGGTCCTGTGAATATATGGGTGCCGCTCCCGGACTGTCAATAACGATAACTATGCTCAAAATCAAAAGGGGTACAAAAAGCAAACACAAGCCAATAACAGAAGCAAAAACATCCAAAATACGTTTAAAAAAGCTATAAATCGGCCTTTTGCTTATGTATTCAAGTGTAAAAGCGCCATTACCCGAAGCTATTTTTTCTTCGGATGGTGTTAAAATATTGCTTTTTACTTCCACAACTAATCCCCCTTTCCCAGTTTTGAGCGAAAGTGAAAATTGCTTAAATACTATTTTACAGCTTCATAAAATAATTCAACAATAATCTTCTTAATCGAATCGTTATCGGGGTAAAATTCCATAAATTCTTCACCCTTTTTAGATTCACCCTCGATAGTTTTTATTCCCTCAAACTTATATTCATCAAAATCCTTCGCAAGTTCCCGCAATTGCGTTACCGAACGGTCAGAAACCATATAGTCCGACATTTTAACCGAAGCATCAACAATAAAATCGTCATCATCTTCGATGCATTTCTTTGTTTTTTGAAGCAAAGCGTCAATATACTGTTGTTGGCGCTGCATTCGGGTGCTGTTGGTGCTATCCTCAAGTCCGTAACGGGTGCGAACGTAATTAAGCGCGTGTTCGCCCTTTAAAAGCACCTTTTCGCCTTTTATAAGGGTATCGTCAATACCGCTGAAATCTTCTAAAACGGTAAGCTCAACCCCGCCGACAAGGTTGTTAAAAACTGCAACCGAGTCCATCGTAAGCGACATATAATGCTTAACAGGAACGCCATACAATAACTCCGATACCGAATCGGCAGTATTCCTGCAGCTTATTTCCTTGCCGTTGCCCTGAGTGTGTGCAAGAGCAATTTGCTTTGTGGCGGTATCAATAACCTCGATACCATCAATCGCCAAAATATTAACCTTTGCCATTGTATCACGGTTTATATGTATCGCCGTGGTGGTTTTATTTTGGTGGTTAAAAACCAAAAGCATTAAAAAGTCGGCCTGCTTATCATTGTTATATGAAGTTGTATCGGTCACGCCCTCAAACTTATCAAGGCCTAAAACCAAAAATGCTTCTACATCTTTATTCGGCTCATATTTTTTGCCTTCGTATTCGATGATGGTTTCTTCCTCGTTAAGCGAAGGGAATATTCCTTGGGTTTTTTCCCAATTTTTTATCAAAAAAAGAACGGTGCCAACAACAAGAAGCAACAGCAACACGACGGTGCCCTGTTTTAAAATATCTCTTTTCCTATATCTTTTCCTTCCCATTGTTGCCACCTCTTAAAATTTATTAGGCAGTGCGCTTTTTAGAAATAACGATAATTGCTAATGCTGAAACGAAAGCTAACGCTACAAATGTAACTACCATGCTATCGCTTGTTTGGGGTGAAGTAACATCCTTGTTTACTACGATTGCGAAAGGTGAGAATGAATCGACAGTAAACTTTAATGCGGTACCGTCTTTGATAACCTTTGCATCTTCAATAAGTTCCCAGCTGCCGTTATCCTTCTTGTGAAGAAGACCAACAAAGTTCTTAAGAGTGTCAGCCTTTAAGGTTACTACGAATTCGCGGTGTTCATCGTGGTTGTCACAACCGGTAGCATAGATATCAAAAAGGTCGCTTACCAAAAGGTTTTCGGCCTTAATATTTTTCTTCGCTGCCAATTTCTTTAAAGCTTCGCTTAAGGTTGTAAGGTCTTCAGCTTCGGTAACTTCCAAATAAGCTTCTTCTAAAAGTTCACGAAGTTCTTCGGGGAGTTCTTCGCGGTCAGCGTATGATGTAACAATGATTTCTGCTTCGCAGTCTTCATCCGAAGGCACGAAAGAATCAAGTTCAGGTGCTCCGTTTTCAGAAGGGCTGGAAACAAAGCCGTTGGGTGCCGCAAAGGCGGTAATGCCAAGGCTAAACACCATTACTAATGCCAAACAAATTGCTAAAATCTTTTTCATTTGAAATTCTTCCTTTCAAAATAAATTACATAATTTTCAAACAAGCACAGACTCGCCATACTCGTTCATTTGATTAATAAAGCTTTCCCCAAATTTCTTTTTAATAACATCCTGTGCTTTATCAAGTTTTGGGTAGCGCGAGGTAAGATTATGACAATCCGACCCCAAAAAGTGAATTTCGCCCCGCCTTAGCATCGAAATCGCCCTTCTTCTTGTAAGGCTTGATGCAAAAAAGCTTGCATTTACTTGGGTGAAAATTTCACTGCCTAAAATATAATCCCACAATTCACGGCTTTGTAATGACAAATACCGTTCAATATGCGCCAGTACGAGCTTTACATCCCCCATTAAAGAAATTTCGGTAAGCTCGCGCACCATATATTCGGTCCACTTAGAAAATGGCATTTCTAAAAGCAAAACCTCGCTGCCTTCGGCCCTTAAAGCCTTCAAATCTTTAAACTTGCTTATTCCGTGGTAATACCTAACCTCAGCGCCCAAAATAATTTTTGGCGAATTTTCAGGCAAGCTTTGCTTAAGCAAATCAAAAGACGCTTTTCTTCGTTGCAAAAAGGCTTCAACCGATTCATCATTAGCGTAAAAATGCGGTGTTGCAACAATCGTTTCTACACCTTGCGCTTGTTGCATTTCAATAAGTTTTAAACTTTCCTCTACGCTTCGGCTGCCGTCGTCCATTTTAGGTAAAACGTGGCAGTGCCAGTCTATCATTTTTTACCGCTCCTAGAAGGGCTTTGATAATAATTGTAGTACTTATAGTATCTATACTTTTTGTACTTGCTGTAAGACCTACCGCCCGACTTGGTTTCGTTCATAACACAGCCTAAAATTTTAACGTTAGAAAGTTTTAACTGTCTGAAACAACGCTCTAATTCCTTTTTCTCGGTATATTCTTCGCGGATAACCACAATCATACCCGAAATAAAGGGAGAAATCGAAATCGCATCCGATACAATATTTACAGGGGGAAGGTCAATGATAATATAATCAAACATTTCCCTTAACTGATTAAGGATTTTCTCCATTCGAGAAGAGCCCAAAAGCTCTGACGGGTTGGGTGGGATATCACCCGAAGGTAACACAAACCAGTTTTTAAGCAAATACGCCTTAAACTCAGCCGGTTGTGCACCTTTAACCCTTAATAAATCTGCAAGACCGGGGGTGCTTTCGATACCCATTTTCTTTGCGATAGAGGGAATTCTCAAGTCACCGTCGATAAGCAATACTTTGTGACCCTTTTCGGCAAAAACGTAAGCCAAGTTAACAGCTGTTGTACTTTTACCTTCGCCACGCATCGAGCTTGTAACACCAATTACGGGACATTTTTCATCCTGCGGAAGCGTAAAGTCTAAATTTGCACGGATAAGTTTATATTGCTCAATAGCGGTAAATTCCAAATTTTTGTGCAAAGTCTTTTTGTTTACCGAATTCGGCATAAATTGTCCTCTTGCGCGTTTTCCACCAAACAAACCCATTGTTTACCCTTCCTTTCCTGATTTTTTCTCTTTTCGTTTTCTTTGTGAATAGTATGCATAAGCCTTACTGCCGGGTCCCAACAAATCGGGCACCTTACCAAGTATCGGATAATCATAGGTTTTAAGCACGTATTCTTCATCGCGGATAGTGCCGTCAAGCAATGCCACGATAATTATAATAATCATTGTAAAGAGCATGCCCAAAATCATACCGACAGCGGTATATTTTGTAATGCTGGGCGCCACCTTAGAAAGATTGGGTATAGCAGAATCTACTACCTCCATTGAAGCACCGTCAATAATTTCGGATATGCGAACAGGTAAAACTTCGGCAATGGTGTTTGCGATTTTACTTGCAACATAAGGGTCTTCACAGGTTACGGTAACCTTCATAATTTCGGTATCGTTTGAAGGCTGTGAAACTATCATACCGGCAAGCTCGTGCCAGCTATAATCAACACCCGCTTTATCAATTATACGTTCGAGTGTGCTGCGGCTTCCCAAAATTTCGCCATAGGTTCTAACCAAGCTTTGTGCCGCCGTAATTTCGGAAGAGCTGATACTAAAGCTTGTATTGCCAAGCGCGAATGAGCTATTGTTAACATACAACTTTACCGAAGATGAATATGTAGGTGTAATCACAAAGGAAGAAACCCCAAAACCGATTGCCGCCGCCAACAAGCCCGACAAAATTATAAGCCACGCCTTGTTCCACAACGATTTAACAATATGCAAAATATCAATCGTATAATATTCCCTGTTGCTTTTTTCCATATTTTCCATTTAATCCGCTCCTTAAAATATGCACAAGGGATGCATAAAAGTTACATTTTAAAACTAATATAAACTATTTTTAGGCAATAATCACCCACGATAGTATTTTTCATCTTATTATATCACAAAAGAAAATGCATTGCAATAAAAAAATAAAAGAGATGCCGAAGCATCTCTTTTAAATATTCACATAGTATTTTTGCTTAATAATCTAATCCATCAGGCAAGAAACGGTCGCCGCCTTGGCCATAACAGTCCATGCCTGCGCCGTATCTAAACATACGGATTTTGCGAGTGCGAGTATCGATATTAACAACATCAAAAGCGTTTTGGGTAACTGTACCGGGCAATCTTAAAACGCGGGAGTCACCACTGCGCATTGAAGCGGAAGCATTACGAGTATAGATAATATGAATACCCTTTTGTACTTCGTGAATATCGTCATGAATATGACCTAAAAGCCAACAAATCATGTGTGGTTTTTTATCCAAAACCTTATAACGAGTATAATCAGCTTTTACGTCTAAATCAAAGAAGGAGTTAACTTCGTTTTTATAGTGATGTTCGTAAATATCTCCATTGTTGAATGCTACGCATAAATCAAGTAATTTTTCGCCTATATTTTCAAAATCAGGATGTTTACCCTTATAATCGTGGCCAACTATGATTACGCCCCAATCCTTTTCGGCCTTGTCGTCAAAGTTTAAAGCAACGTTGGCAATCCAGTTCATCTGCTCGTTAGAAATATAACGGCGACCGTCACCGCTGAAATACTTTACTTCGCCCTTTTCATTTGTAACGGTTTTATCAATATCCTGCATATCGACGCTGATAATACGTATTTTTTGTTTTTCTACGTCGTAATAATTCCAAGTTGAGCGGTATCCGTTAGCCTTGCATTGATGAACGGTGCCGTAATTTTCTTCCGAGAACCAGTAGAAAAGGTTGGAATAATCGCTGTCGGTTAGTACGTTTTCCGGCTTATTCCACCAGCAGTTGCAGTCGTGATTACCCTTACTGAAAATAAAAGGACTACGGCTTTTTTTAGCTTCGTCAAAAAATTGCTTAAAATATGTTAATGGCAATGTCTTATCTTGTAAGAAGAAAGGTGTTATAGCGTCACCCGCATTGATAACGGCATCAAAAACGATAGGTGATTCGTTAGAAAAAGCAATGGTGCGCTTTAAATTATCCATACAAGCATCAGGTTCCATAAAATCTATATGGCTGTCAGTAAAAAACACAAAATTAGCCCTATCGTAAGAATTATCAGGAGTAAATTTACGCGAAGGACTACCTATAGCATACGGCAAAAAGCGTTTGTAAAGATTTGCTTCTTCTACTTTACATATAAAATCATAATCTAACATTTTAATTTACCTCGATTTCTTAAAATCTTAAGCCTTTTCAACCGGGTTATTCCCGTTTTTTCATTATATCACAAGGAAAAAGCGATTGCAACACAAAATCCCGTAATAAACCAATGGTTGCCTGGAGTGGTTTTATCCCATGAGCATAGAGCCAAATACAGGCACTTCTTTTTCTTGAAATCTTCGTGAATCTTCGTTTTTAATCTTTATAAATTTTTTATACTTACTAATATATTTATCGAGAATATTGCCGGTATAGTCATACCTTGTTTTTTCTTCTTTAACAAGTCGGTTCAATTCATCGTAATAACAGTATACTTCATAATAGTCACTACTATTATAAAATCGTATTTTATAATAATCTATTTGCCCTTTTTCATTA
>JAZRBQ010000170.1:0-4667 GCA_045635145.1 Acutalibacteraceae bacterium
CTGGTTGAAGGGCGGGTAAGTGTATAATCTTCGCCTTCGGTTAACTTTTTACCCTTACTGTCATAAACCTTTACGGAAGGCTTCTTTGTCTTACCGTTGTAGGTGTATTCTTCGGTAGAAAGATATACCTTAGCTATTTTATAAATAGTCGAAGAAGATTTTGTATCACCACAAACGCAGCATTCGTAGTATTTTTTACCATTTTCACTTGCTGTAGCGCCGATGGTTTTACTAACATAAACGTGGCTATTATTACGTTCTTCATCACAAATATTGCATTTATTATCGCAATAGTTGTCATAAACGTGCTTACCAGTTGCTTCTATTGCTGTGTCTTCATTTCGCTTAACGCCACAAACCAAACATTCTTCGTGTTTACTGCCGTTAACACCACAGTTTTCGACTTTATCTGTTTTCCATTCATAACTATGGTTAACTCTTCTTGTTTTTCCGCATGCATTGCATGTAGTATCACAAGAATTATCAAACAAATGATTGCCCGGCGCATTAATTAAGGTATTCATATTACGCTTAACGCCACAAACCGAACATTCTTCGTGTTTAATACCATCAGTACCGCAGTATGCATTTTCGTCAATTACCCATTCAAAATTATGCTCGGTAATCCTAGTTGCGCCACACAAATTACAATCCGTATCACAAAAGTTATCATATACATGTGGTTGTGTAGTTCGTGTTTGTTCACAAACCACACAGACAATATCACACGGCGTATTATAAATATGATTTGCCGAACCAATACAGGAATCCCAGTGGAATTTAGCATTTAATAAATTGTCGTTCCCTATATTAATTTCAATATCACCAAATGATTCTTCCGAACCTGTATAAAACACATCGGCAATCCTATAACAACTCGAAAAAGCGTGACTACCTATCTTTTTAACAGTATCGGAAATTGTTATGTTAGTAACTTTTGAACAGGTATAAAAAGCATAATTCGATATATTAGCAACACTTTTAGGAATTAAAATACTTGTAAGATTTTCGCAACAATAAAACGCCCATACACCAATAGTATTTACCGTATTAGGTATAGAATAATCACCCGATTTACCGGCAGGACAAGTAATAAGTGTGCTCTTATTTTTATTAAATATTACCCCATCAATAGATGAAAACTTTTGGTTATCTTCTGCAACGTTTAAACTTTCAAGGTTCTTGCAACCCCAAAAAGCCGAGTTTGCAATATTAGTAACACTTTTAGAGATTTCTATGCTTTTAATACTTTCACAATGATAAAATGCCGACTGAATTTCTGTAACACCATCAGGTATAATGTAATGACTTGATTTGCCTTCTGGATATGCAATAAGAATAGTTTTATTTTTATTAAACAAAACCCCTTCAATAGAGGCAAAATTCTTATTATCTTCACTAACAATAATAGCAGCCAAGCTTGTACAACCCGTAAATGAAGTTTGACCAATGCTCACAACACTATCAGGTATTTCGATACTTTCAAGACTTTCACAATAATCAAAAGCATCGTTAGCAATATTCAAAACCCCGTTAGAAATTGTTACATCTTTAAGCTTAGCGCACGATTTAAAAGCACCTGAACCTATATCTGTAACGCTATTCGGAATCACAATTTCAGTAAGCGCAGCGCACTCTTCAAATGCTTTTTCACCTATACTTTTAACGCTCTTAGGAATGTAAACACTCACAAGATTTAAACAATCTTCAAAAGAAAGTTTACCTATACTTGCAACGCCATCATTAATAATGACCTTTGTTATTTCTGTGCCCCAAGGTGCTGATTTATTATATGTATACTCACCCATATTACCATTACCGCTAATTGTGAGTACAGTACCATCTAGTTTCCAAGAGCAGTCACCTGTGGTGCCGCTTGTTTCAGCCGAAGCTGTGATTACGCTCAACGGCACAATTGACAATAAGATAATAATTGTCAAAGCAACTGCTATTATTTTTTTCATCTAAAATCCCCTCCCATAATAATTTTAATATTTCAATTTAATTTTAACACAAAATAAGACAACTTTCAACAACAACTAAATTTGTTATTCCTTTTAAAATTAAAACTCCTGCAAATGCAGGAGTTTTTAAATTAGTCCTTAAAAAACAAGGGCAATTTTTCGAGGAAAATTATATCTGTACGATCAGCAGCATCGCCTTCTGCTAAAACTGCGCAGGTTGCAGCTTCAATAGCGCCTGCAGCCTTCACGAGCTCGCGCACGGCAGCTAAAGATTCACCTGTGCTTATAACGTCGTCAACGATAAGCACACGCTTACCTTTAATCATTGCAACTTCAGATTCGCCTAAGTACAAATGCTGTTCCTTATCGGTTGTAATGCTTCTAACGTTAACACCCAATGAATTACGCATATAAACCTTAATACCCTTACGAATAACGATATATGGCTTACCGCTTTGACGAGCCATTTCGTAAGCTAGGGGGATGCTTTTAGCTTCGGGTGTGATGATATAATCAAATTCGGGAGCTTTTTTGAGTAATTCCTCACTTGATTTTACCGTTACTTCAACATCACCGAAAAGAATGAAAGCGGCAATATCCAACTTATCACTAACGGGGAATTTTTCTAACTTGCGGTCTAAACCCGCAATTTTCATATTATAATATTCAGCCATAATTAATCTTCCTTATAATTATTTTATACCGAATTTTTCGATAATATAGTCCATATCCTTATCGCCTCTACCCGAAAGGTTGATAAGAATTGAGCCGTGCTTCATAGTTTTTGCAAGGCGAATGGCGTGTGCTACTGCGTGTGAGCTTTCAATAGCGGGAATAATACCCTCAAGGCGTGATAATTTAAAGAATGCATCAACAGCATCATCATCATCAACAACGTCGTACTTAACACGACCTAAATCACGCAAGAAAGCGTGTTCAGGACCCGAAGACGGATAGTCAAGACCGCTTGCAACCGAATAAACAGGTGCGGGGTCGCCGTTTTCGTCCTTAAGCATAATACTGTTAAAGCCGTGCATAATACCCTCTTCACCATATTGAAGGCTTGCCGCATGGTCGCCGAGCTTTGTGCCCTTGCCCAAAGGTTCAACACCGTAAATTTCAACAGGGTCATTAAGGAATCCCGAGAAGAAGCCGGCCGCATTAGAACCGCCGCCAACGCAAGCGGTAATAATGTCGGGCAAATGCCCTGTCATTTCAAGGAATTGTTCCCTAGCTTCAATACCAACAACCTGTTGGAAGTCACGTACCATCATTGGGAATGGGTGCGGACCCAAAACCGAACCAATGCAATATATACAGTCTTTATATTCCTTGCTATACGCGTCAAAAGCGGCATCTACAGCCTCTTTCAAGGTTTGAAGACCGTGGGTAACCTCAATAACGTTGGCACCCAAAATCTTCATTCTAGCAACGTTTGGAGCCTGTTTCTTAATATCAACCGAACCCATATAGATATCGCATTCAAGACCAAAGTATGCAGCTGCGGTGGCAAGTGCAACACCGTGCTGACCGGCACCCGTTTCGGCAATAATTTTCTTCTTGCCCATATATTTCGCAAGCAATGCTTCGCCCATGCAGTGATTTAACTTGTGTGCACCTGTGTGGTTAAGGTCTTCACGCTTTGCATAAAGCTGAACGTTACCCAAAGAATTGCTTAAACGCTCTAAATGAGTAATAGGTGTGGGTCTGCCTTGAAATTCCTTACGAACACGGCGGAGCTCGTTAATAAACTTACGTGATTGACAAATTGAAAAATAAGCTTGGGTGATTTCTTCCATAGCAGCTTTAAGCTTTGGCTCAATATAACAGCCGCCATAGTTACCGAAATAGCCGTTTTCGTCGGGATAATTCTTAAAATAAGTATCAAAATTTACATTATTAAAATTCATTTTAAATTTTCCTTTCAATCATTTAATAAATACTTAAAAAACGCTTGAAATTCACCATCGTTTTACTAATAAAAACATATAATCACCTAAAAGAAAAAGTCTTGCCCCGTATGTTCGGGACAAGACTTATAAAAAATCCTGCGGTACCACCCGAGTTGCCCAAAGGGCCTCTCAACCTTACACTAAAATGTAAGCCGATTTGATAACGGGTGCGGTTCCCCGTCGACTGCTACTAACGTAAAACGCTTTCGGTCGCCCTCATAAGTCCATTCGCTTAAAATAAAATTACAGTATTTGCACCAACAACTGCTCTCTAAAAATCTTCAAATAAGCTACTACTCTTAATCACAGGTTTAAAATATTAACTAAAATTAGTTTTTGAAGAAGCTCATAACGTCGTCATAAGTTTCGTCTTCGTCAGTAGTGTTACCTAAAATAGAGCCGAGAACGTCAGACTTGTTATCCTTCTTATCGTCACCAAGACCGGTTGCAACAACAGTTACGCGGATTGTATCTTCGATAGATTCATCAAGTTGAGCACCCCAAATAATAGTAGCATCGGGATGAGCCATATCAGAAATGATAGAAGAAGCAAGTTCAACTTCTTCGAGGCCGATATCAACAGAACCGGTAATGCTAATGATTACGCCGCGAGCGTTGTCCATAGAGGTTTCGATAAGCGGGCTGTTAATAGCCATACGAGCAGCTTGTTCAGCCTTATCGCGACCTGTTGCAATACCAACACCCATATGAGCATAGCCAGCGTCAGACATGATAGACTTAACGTCAGCAA
>JAZRBQ010000171.1:0-6288 GCA_045635145.1 Acutalibacteraceae bacterium
AAGTTCTTGCGATGACGCAAACCACGATAGCTACCAATTTCGATAAGTCTCTTGATATCAAATGCGATAGCACGACGACGGTCACCTTCTACCTGAAGGTTGTGGTCGATATATTCACGCAATTTTGAGATATCATCTTCAGTTAAGTCCTTACATCTGATATCGGGGTCGATACCGAGGTCAGCAAGGATTTTTTTAGATGTAGTAAGACCAATACCAAATATATAAGTGAGGCCTATTTCAACTCTCTTATTATTAGGAAGGTCAACACCAGCAATACGTGCCATTTATCAAAGCACCTCCATTTTTTTCTTGTCGGCGAAAAAACTGATTACTTTCGCGCAATTAACCCTGACGTTGTTTGTGCTTGGGGTTTTCGCAAATTACCATAATCTTGCCTTTGCGCTTAATAATTTTGCATTTTTCGCAAATCTTTTTAACAGAAGGTCTGACTTTCATTTGGATTATACCTCCTTCAAATTTTGACTGTTATTTTGAACGCCAAGTAATGCGTCCTTTAGACAGGTCATACGGGGACATTTCAACTGTAACCTTGTCACCGGGCAAAATTCTAATGAAATTCATACGAAGTTTACCAGAGATGTGGGCTAAAATTTGATGTCCGCCTTGGATTTCTACTTTAAAAATTGCATTAGGCATAGCTTCAACAACGGTGCCTTCAAGCTCAATCATGTCTTGTTTTGACATTACGGTTCCTCCTTAAATTTTGCGATATCTCTATACACCGCAAGTGCCTTTCTTAACTGTTTGTTGTTTTTATAACTGTCGGATTCAAGAACAGTGGATGTAAAGCAGAGATGCTTTTCATTCTTGCGCTTTGGCCGTTCGAGCGGACGCTCTTTACCGTCGCACAGGTAGAAAAAGCCATTTTCTTCCTTTACAATCACCATAAAATAGCCTTTATCCCGACCCGCTTTTGAACATACAATTCTACCAACCATAACTTATCCTCAAACTAAAGTCATAATTTTCGGTCCGTCAGGGGTAATCACTACCGTATGCTCGAAGTGAGCCGAAAGTGAACCGTCCCTTGTTACAACAGTCCAACCGTCCGGTAAAACCTTAACATCAAACGTTCCGGCGTTAACCATCGGTTCAATTGCTAAAGTCATTCCGGGCAAAAGGCGGATTCCACGTCCCGCCGCGCCAAAGTTTGGCACTTCGGGTGCTTCGTGCAGCTGGGTTCCTATTCCGTGGCCAACGTATTGTCTAACCACTGAAAAGCCCGCCGCCTCAACAGTCCGTTGAACCGCGTTGCCGATATCACCGATTCTGCTGCCTGCGCGCGCCGCGTTAATGCCTTCATATAAAGCTTCGCGGGTTACGCTAATCAGCCGCTTTGCTTCGTCGGATACGTCACCGCAAGCAAAAGTGGCAGCATTATCACCGTGATAACCTTGAAATTTTGCGCCTAAATCGACACTAACAATGTCGCCCGCGCAAATTCTTCGCGATTTTGACGGAATGCCGTGAATAACCTCGTTGTTAATAGATATACAAGCGGTTGCGGGAAAGCCGTGATAATTTTTAAAATTGGGCTCTCCGCCTCTTCCACGAATGTACTTTTCGGCTAAAGCATCAAGCTCGCCCGTAGTGACACCCGCCTCTACCGCATTGCCTATTGTTTGTAGTGCCCCTGCCGCTATTGAGCACGCTTCCTTCATAAGCTTCAGCTCGCGGCTTGTTTTAAGCACTATCATTATAAATTCCCCAACGCTTCAAGCACAAGACGTGTTGTATCTTTAACTTCGTCCTGTCCTTCAACGATTAAGAGCTTACCGCAAGCCTTGTAGTAATCTTTAAGGGGTTCGGTTTGTTCGTGATAAACGTTGAGTCTGTTTAAAACAGTTTCAGGTTCATCATCCTTACGGATAACCAAAGCGCCTTCGCAGAAGTTACATACGCCGTCAACTGCGGGTTTCTTATATTCGGTGTGGTAGCTAGCGCCACACTTTTCGCAAACGCGGCGACCTGACATACGCTTAACGATTTCGCTGTCAGCCACTTCAATAGAAAGTGCAACGTCGATATCGAAGCCCATTTGGTCTAACGCTTCTGCTTGGGGAATTGTGCGGGGGAAACCGTCAAGAATGTAGCCGTTTTGGCAGTCATCCTCAGCCAAGCGTTCCTTAATGATGCCGATTACAACATCATCGGGAACAAGCTCGCCCGCTTCAATAAAGGTCTTAGCCTTTAAACCCATTTCGGTACCGTTTTTAAGTGCAGCACGAATAATGTTGCCGGTAGAAATGGTGGGAATGGAATATTTTTCGGAAATAATTTCCGCTTGGGTGCCTTTGCCGGCACCCGGAGCTCCCAAAAGAATTAATTTCATATCAATTCACCTTAATCAAGGAATCCCTTATAATGACGCATCATCATTTGAGATTCAAGGCTGCGTACGATATCAAGTGCAACACCAACCATAATAAGTACAGATGTACCGCCGAGTGAAATGTTGATTTGACCAACATTGCCTACGATGATAGGAAGGATTGCGATAACACTAAGCAATAATGCGCCTAAAAGTGTTATTCTTGAAAGTATCTTTGAAATAAAATCAACTGTGGGTTGACCGGGACGGATACCAGGAATAGCACCGCCGTTTTTACGCAAGTTATTAGCCATTTCTACAGGATTGAATTGGATTGTTGAATAGAAGTAAGCAAAACCAATAATGAGTAAGAAATAAACTATTGCGTAGAAAGCACCTTGAACGCTGAAGAGCTTGAGCACCTTGCTTAAAGCAATTGCAAAAGGCTTTTCGGGTGTACCCATGAATGAAAGAATCATTGTGGGAAGCATCAAGATTGAGCTTGAGAAAATGATGGGCATAACGCCTGACATATTAACCTTAATCGGAATATGGGTGTTTTGACCGCCATACATTTTGTTACCAACAACGCGCTTTGCATATTGAATGGGGATTCTGCGTTCTGCGTGTGTCATCCAAACAACGAACATAATTACTAAGAGGAAAATGAATACAATTGCAACAACTGCGATTTCTCTGTCCATATTCCAGAAAGCAATCATAGATCTGAGCGCTTGGGGAGCACGTGAAAGGATACCTGCGAAAAGGATGATAGAAATACCGTTACCGATACCGTTTTCATCGATTCTTTCGCCAAGCCACATTACAAGTGTTGAACCTGCGGTAAACGCAAGAACAATAACGAAGCCTGCAAACCAAACAGCGCCCTTGTCACTAACGCTCAAGAACTTGCTGTTCTTAAGGTAGATAAAGTAAGCAAAACCTTGGATAAGAGCCAAAATAGCAGTTGTCCAACGGGTAAGCTGTGCTAACTTCTTCTGACCTTCTTCACCTTCTTTTGACCATTCTTGAAGTCTTTTGAAGACAACGGTCAAAAGTTGGATGATAATTGAAGAGTTGATGTACGGTGTAACCGACAAAGCGAAGATTGCGCCGTATTCAAGACCGCCACCTGTTAAAACTGACAAGTAGCTGAAAAATTCGTTAGTAGCGCCACCAGCTTGGAGCTTGATGGTGTCAACGAAAGGAACGGGGATAACCGAACCAATACGGAAAATCATAATAATCATCACAGTGAAGAGAATCTTATTACGGATTTCCTTGATTACCCATGCGTTTTTTAATGTTTGTAACATTAAATCACCTCAGCCTTTCCGCCTAAAGCCTCGATTTTCTGGGCAGCAGATGCTGAATAAGCATTGAGCTTAACGTCGAGCTTCTTTGTAAGCTTGCCGTTAGCCAAAACCTTAACGGGAAGGTTTGCCTTTTTGATGATTCCTTTTTGTGCTAAAGCTTGAGCGTCAACAACACTTCCGTCTTCGAACACTTCTAAAGCCGAAAGGTTAATTGCTATCCATTCTTCAGCAAAAATATTATTGAAACCACGCTTCGGAACACGTCTTTGTAAAGGCATTTGACCGCCTTCAAAACCTGCTCTTATACCACGACCTGCACGTGCTTTTTGACCCTTGTGGCCTTTGCCTGCAGTTTTGCCTTGGCCTGAACCGTGACCTCTGCCAATACGCTTAGATTCTTTAGTAGAACCGAGCGCCGGAGCTAATTCATGCATTTTCATTGTTCGCACCTCCTTGCTTAATTCGCGGCGTGTAGCCGCATTGTCACCTTAAGTGACTAAAAGCGAACTTACGCCTTAACTTCTGTTGCTTCAACTAAGTGGCAAACTTTGTTTACCTTGCCTCTGGTAGCTGCATTGTCGGGTTGAATTACTTCGTCGCCAACCTTGCGTAAACCTAAAGCTTCAACAGTAGCAATTTGGTCCTTTTTAGAACCGATTGTACTCTTAACGAGTTTAATTTTGAGGCATGCAGCCTTCTTTGTTGCCATAACGCTGCTCCTCCTTAACCTACGATTTCCTTAACTGACTTGCCGCGGATTGCTGCGACTTGTTCAGCGCTGCGAAGTGTTGCTAAACCAGCGATGGTAGCACGCACTACGTTGCAAGGATTATTTGAACGTAAAGCTTTTGTACGGATATCGGTAATACCTACCATTTCAACAACCGCACGAACTGCACCGCCGGCAATAACACCGGTACCAGGAGCAGCGGGCTTCATAAGAACGCGGCCTGCGCCGAATTCGCCGATTACTTCGTGGGGGATTGTTGTACCCTTTAATGAAACTTTAATTAAGTTTTTCTTAGCGTCTTCGATTCCCTTACGGATAGCGTCCGGAACTTCGCCTGCTTTACCAAGACCGAAGCCTACGATGCCGTTACCGTCACCTACTACAACCAAAGCGGAGAATTTCATAATACGTCCGCCCTTTACGGTTTTAGATACGCGGTTGATGGAAACTACACGCTCTTTTAAATCTAATGTTGATGCGTCAATATTTGTAGCCAAAAGTATTCCTCCTTATTAGAACTTAAGGCCGCCCTCGCGGGCACCTTCGGCAAGCTCTTTTACACGGCCGTGGAAAATATATCCGCCGCGGTCAAAAACAACCTCGGTGATGCCCTTTTCAGCGGCACGAGCAGCAATTAACTGTCCAACCTTACGAGCGCCTTCTTTGTTACCGCCGTTTAAATCGAAATCTTTTTCGTTTGAACCGGCAGCAGCGAGAGTAACGCCGTTTACGTCGTCGATAAGCTGGGCATAAATGTTGCTGTTGGAGCGGAATACATCAAGGCGGGGACAAGCAGCTGTACCGCTAATCTTAGCACGTACACGCGCATGACGCTTAAGTCTTGCCTTATTGCTATTAGGTTTACTAACCATTTTTCATACACTCCTTCTTTATTTCTTACCACCCTTAGCGGCTTTACCTTCTTTGCGGCGAATATATTCGTCAACGTACTTAATACCTTTGCCCTTGTAGGGTTCGGGGGGACGTTTTTCACGAACTTCTGCTGCAAATTGGCCAACCTTTTGCTTATCGGGACCGCTAATAATAATTGTAGTATTGTTTGGTACTTCAACGGTGGTACCGTCAACTTCAGGCATAATAACCTGATGTGAATAACCTAAGTTCATCACTAAATCTTTGCCCTGCTTCTGAGCACGGTAACCAACGCCGTTTACTTGAAGTTCCTTCTTGTAACCGTTTGCTACACCTTCAACCATGTTAGCGATAAGTGTGCGGGTTAAACCGTGTAAAGAACGATGTTCCTTATTATCGGTAGGACGAGTAACGATGATTTCGTTACCTTCCATAGCGATGTTCATATCAGCGTTGAATGTGTTGGTAAGTTCACCCTTGGGGCCTTTTACTGTAACACAGTTGCCGTCGATTTTAACATCAACACCAGCAGGAACTATGATGGGTTTTCTTCCTATTCTAGACATTCCATCGCACCTCCTTACCAAACGAAAGCAAGAACTTCGCCGCCAACGTTAGCTTTGCGAGCCTGCTTGTCTGTCATTATTCCCTTAGAGGTGGAAAGGATTGCTATACCAAGACCCTTCATAACTCTTGGCATATCCTCTACGTTTGTGTAGATACGCAAACCGGGCTTCGACACTCTGCGAATGCCGGTGATGATTTGCGATTTGTTTTGGCCGTACTTCAATGTAATATGAATTACGCCTTGCTTACCGTCTTCTTCAACGGTGAAGCTTTGAATGTATCCCTCGTCAAGCAAAATTTGAGCAATTGCTTTCTTTACGTTAGACGCAGGAATAGCTACCGAATCGTGTTTTGCTGCAGATGCGTTACGAATTCTCGTAAGCATATCAGCGATTGTATCGGTAATTTGCATGCCGTCAACCTCCTTTAGCTTTTATGCCTTACCAGCTTGCTTTCTTCACTCCGGG
>JAZRBQ010000172.1:0-3016 GCA_045635145.1 Acutalibacteraceae bacterium
ACCTCAAGGCAAAGGGTCACAGACCAATGCTAGTCGCTTGTGACATTTACCGCCCCGCTGCTATTGAACAGTTAAAGGTTGTGGGTAAGGCTGTTGAGGCTCCTGTTTTTGAAATGGGCACCGAAAAGCCAGAAATTATCGCTAAAAAGGCGATTGCACACGCTAGGGACTACGGTCACGACTTCGTAATTTTGGATACTGCGGGTCGTTTGCATATCGATACCGAGCTTATGGATGAGCTTCGCCGTATAACGCAAGCGGTTGAAGTTAACAACATTCTCTTGGTACTTGACTCAATGGTAGGTCAAGATGCGGTTAACATTGCTAAATCTTTTAACGACGTGTTGGAGATTGACGGTGTTATCCTAACCAAGCTCGATGGTGATACCCGTGGCGGTGCGGCGCTTTCGGTTAAGGCTGTAACAGGCAAGCCGATTATGTTCGCAGGTGTGGGCGAAAAGCTCGATCAGCTTGACGAATTCCACCCCGACAGAATGGCTTCCCGTATTTTAGGTATGGGCGACGTGCTTTCTCTTATCGAAAGAGTTGAAACCGAAATCGACGAGAAAAAGGCAGAAGAAACCGCAAAAAGACTTGCTGAAAATAAATTCGATTTAAACGATTTGTTAGACCAATACAAGCAGATTAAGAAGATGGGCTCTATTAAGAGCATTCTTTCTATGATGCCAGGTATGGAAAAGCAGGTAAGGGACGCTGATATCGACGAGAGAGCGATTTTACGCATGGAGGCAATAATTACCTCTATGACCAAAAAAGAACGCTCTAAGCCTGATATTTTGAATGCTTCCCGCAGAAGACGTATTGCGGCAGGCGCGGGTGTTACTGTTGAAGAAGTTAACAAGCTTATAAAACAGTATGACCAAATGAGAAAAATGTTCAAGCAAATGAATTCGCCAAAGGCTAAAAATAAGCTTATGAGAAAGATGGGCAATTTTGGCGGTATGCCTGGTGGTATGCCGGGTGGCTTTAATGGTTTTGGTTTTTAAGATAAAAAATCTTTAAACATATATTTTGATTTGGAGGTGTAAGAAATGGCAGTTAAAATCAGACTTCGTCGTATGGGTGCTAAGCGTGCTCCTTTCTACCGTGTAGTTGTTGCTGATTCAAGATTCCCCCGTGACGGTCGCTTTATCGAAGAAATCGGTACTTATGACCCCACTAAGAATCCCGCTGCAGTAAACATTGATGCTGATAAGGCTAAAAAATGGATTGCTAACGGCGCACAACCTACTGATACTGTTAAGGCTTTACTTAAGAAGAACGGTGTTCTTTAATTAGAGCTGTTACGTGAGGTAAACTATGAAAGATTTATTAGTATCTATCGCATCAGGTCTTGTTGAAAATCCTGATGAAGTAAAAGTAATTGTTGATGAACCCAATGAAGAAGGCGTTACTGTATATCATTTACAGGTAGCAGCGGATGACGTTGGCCGTGTTATCGGCAAACAGGGTAGAATTGCCAAGGCTATTCGTACTGTTATGCGTGCTGCCGCTAATAGAAACGGCGCTTTAGTTGCGGTTGAAATTGACTAACTATGCAATACCCCCACAATGTTGGGGGTATTTACTTAGGTGATAAAATGAAAAAGAAATATTTAGAAGTCGGTAAGGTTGTTGGTACCCACGGCGTTAAGGGTATGGTGCGCATTCAGGTTTGGGCAGACAGTATCGACTTTTTAAAACAGTTTAAATATCTTTATACCGATAGCGAGGGTAATACCAAATTAACCGTTTTGCGTGTGCAACCACACGGTAATATTTCGCTTGCGGCATTTAAGGGCGTTGAAACCGTTGAACAGGCTGAAAGCTTTAGAAATACCGTGCTTTATATAAACAGAAACGACGTAAAATTGCCTGAAGGCAGGTACTTTATAAGCGACCTTTTGGGAGTAGAGGTTTTTGACGCTGACACAAATGCGCCTTTAGGCGAAATTACCGATGTTTCCGAAACGGGCGCTAATGACGTTTGGCACATTACTAAAGACGGTAAGGAATATCTTATACCCGCTATTAAAGATGTTTTAATATCTGTTGATATAGATAAAAATATCGCGATTATCAGGCCGCTTAAGGGGATTTTTGATGATGAGAATTGATATTTTAACCCTTTTTCCCGAAATGTGCGAAACGGTAATGAATGAAAGTATTATCGGCCGCGCGCAAAGGGCTGGCAAGGTAGAAATTGTTTGCACAAACATACGCGATTATGCGAATAATAAACACAATAAGGTTGACGATACACCCTATGGTGGCGGTATGGGTATGGTAATGGCTGCCGAGCCGATTTATAATGCCTATAAAAGCCTTTACAATGAAGGGGAAGATAAACCGCATTTGGTTTATTTGTCACCCAAGGGTAAAACCTTTAATCAAGCAAGGGCAATTGAGCTTTCAAAATTGCCTAGATTGGTGCTTCTTTGCGGTCATTACGAGGGTATTGACGAACGCGTTATAGAAGAAATCGTTGATGAAGAAATTTCGATAGGCGATTTTGTGCTTACCGGCGGCGAATTGCCCGCTTTAGCAGTGGCTGACGCGGTTTGCAGAATGTTACCCGGTGTTCTTTCGGACGAGCTTTGCTTTAGCGAAGAAAGTCATTTTTCGGGATTACTCGAATACCCGCAATATACCCGCCCTGCCGAGTGGATGGGCAAAGAAGTGCCCGAAGTTTTACTGTCGGGTAATCATAAAAATATTGAGAGTTGGCGCAGGTGCAAGTCGTTAAAAATTACTATGGAAAAGCGTCCTGATATGTTTTCAGAAGCGGATTTATCCGAAAAGGATAAAAAACTTTTGAAGAAATTTGAAAATATGCTTTAATGTATAATGATTTTGCACAAAACGAAACGTCAAAAATGCTAATTTGTTGGATAAATATTAGAACTTATTCACAAATAATTGACTAACACATTTATTGTGGTATAATAGCATTGTAGATTAAAATCATAATTTGCCGATAAGGAGAATTTATAATGTGCGTTAAAGATGTTGTTAT
>JAZRBQ010000173.1:0-16249 GCA_045635145.1 Acutalibacteraceae bacterium
GTAAGGGCGGCGATATTATCTTCAAGGCTGACAGTAACCTTTCAACCTTGGCGGATTTTCGCTATAAGCGTAAATATTCGGCAGAACCCGGCGAAAACGGCGGTACTTCGCGCCGCACAGGTAAAAGCGCGCCCAATCTTGTTATAAACGTTCCTGTTGGTACACTTGTTAAGGATGCCGAAACGGGAAGAATTATTGCTGATATTTCGGACGATGAAGCGGTTGTTATTGCAAAGGGCGGTAACGGCGGTTGGGGTAACCAGCATTTTGCTACTTCTACCCGTCAAATTCCCCGTTTTGCAAAGAGCGGCGCTTTAGGTGAAGAACTCGACGTTACACTTGAACTCAAACTCTTGGCTGACGTTGGTCTTATAGGTTTCCCGAACGTTGGTAAATCTACCCTAGTTTCGGTTGTGAGCCAAGCAAAGCCTAAAATCGCCAACTACCACTTTACAACCCTTACTCCTGTTTTGGGTGTTGTAAGTATGGGCGAAGGCTCGTCCTTCGTTATGGCAGATATCCCCGGTCTTATTGAAGGCGCGGGCGAGGGCGTAGGCTTAGGTCACGAATTTTTGCGCCACGTTGAGCGTTGCCGTATGCTTTTGCACGTTATTGATATTTCGGGAAGTGAAGGTCGCGACCCGATTGAAGATTTTGAAAAAATCAATCACGAATTAGCAGTTTTTTCTGAAACCTTGAGCGAACAACCCCAAATCGTCGTTGGCAACAAGTGTGACTTGATTGATGAAGACGAAGTAGAACGTGTAAAGAAGTATTTTGAAGATAAGGGATATAAATTCTTTCCCATTATGGCGGCTATTGCCGAAGGCACTAGTGAGCTTATAAACTACGTTGCGGCTGAGCTTGCAAAGCTGCCGCCTATAAAGAAGTTTGAAGCCGAACCCAAGCCGGAATATGAAGCACCCAAGAATTTGCGTAGCTTCAAAATACGTGTGGATAACGGTATTTATTACGTTGAAGATTGCGAATGGTTGATGGAAGTTATGAACAACGTTGACCCTGACGATTACGAATCACTTCAATATTTTGAACGTGTTATCCGCGAGTGCGGTATTATTGATGCACTTGAAAAGGCGGGCATAGGCGAAGGCGATACCGTAAATATATTAGATATAGAATTCGACTTTGTTGATTAGGTGATAGTATGGATAATCCGAATTTACTAAGTCCTTCGGTTTTGGCTTTTGTGGGTGATGCGGTTTACGGGCTTTACGTTCGTACCTATTTGGCAGAGGTTAATCGCCCATCGGGTGAGCTTCATAAGCTTTCGGTTAAGCTTGTTAACGCTACGGCTCAGGCAGAAGCTTATGCCTTGATTGAACCCATGCTTTCTGAAAAAGAAATTTCGGTTTTTAAGCGTGGGCGCAATTTTAGAACAGGCAATACACCGAAAAATTCTACAGGTGGCGAATACCACACCGCAACAGGACTTGAAACGCTTTTTGGCTTTCTTTATCTTGCGGGTCAAAACGAAAGAGCAAAAGAACTTTTTGATATAATATGGAATAACACTTTGGGTACACTTTAAATGTGTACCCTTTTTATTTTAGGTGATTATATTGAAAATTAAGCTTTTTTTGTTAGATTTGGGCTTTTATATGCTTGGCAGCGTAATTTATTCGGTAGGGGTTTTGGGCTTTTTGGCTTCAAACGAAATTTCGCCCGGTGGGGTTACGGGTATAGCAACTGTCCTAAACTTTTTGACCGATTTTCCAATAGGCACAGCAATTTTTTTAATCAATATACCCTTGCTTGCTTTAGGGTTTGTAAAATTTGGTAAAAGTTTTATTTTGAAAACGGCAATAGCAACTGTTTGCACCTCGCTTGTTCTTGATTTTTTTGAGCCATTTTTTCCGAAAATGCAGGTTGATTTGATTTTGGCGTCGGTTTTTGGCGGTAGCCTTGTAGGGCTTGGTATTAGTATTATTATGCTAAGGGGCAGTACTACGGGCGGTGTTGATATTGTTGCAAAGCTCATAAATTCGCGCTATCCGCATTTGAGCATTGGCAGAATTATGCTTGTTGCAGATGCGTTTGTGGTTTTGTTGACTGCCATGGTTTATAAAAACACCGGTAGTGCGCTTTATTCTATTGTAGCCCTCTATTCTTCGTCTAAAATAATGGACCTTATGCTTTACGGCGCCGACAAAGGAAAGATAGTTTATATTATTTCGGACAAAACACAAGATATAGTGTCTGATATTTTGAATCTTATTAAGCGCGGAGTGACAATTATCGACGTAAGAGGCGGATTTATGGGGGATAAAAGGCAAATGATTATGTGCGTATTAAGGCGCAATGAGGTGCATTCGGTTTATAAATACGTCCACAAAGCCGATAAAAATGCCTTTATTGTGGTAGCCGAAGCGGGCGAGATATTAGGCCGCGGATTTAAAAAGTAAAAAAAGTTAAAAAAGCTATTGCAATTCCGATAATTTGTGGTATAATACTATTTGCTATAACAATATATTGTGTGTTTTTGGCACTTTTGTTGAAAAAATATTAATTTTTGGGGGAAGTTATGAAGATTATTAAAAGAAGTGGCGCCGAAGTAACTTTTGACGCGCAAAAGATAATCGTTGCTGTTACAAAGGCTAATGAAAGTGTTGTTCCAAGCCAAAGAATGAGCGCGATTCAGATTAAAAGAATCGCAGAAGACGTAGAAAGCGCAGCGGCTAATATTAATCGTTCTTTAAGCGTTGAAGAAATACAAGATATGGTAGAAGACCAAATCATGAATCAACGCGCTTTTGACGTGGCTCGCCGCTATATTACATACCGTTATAACCGTGCTTTAGTACGTAAGGCCAACACAACCGACGAACAAATTTTAAGCCTTATTGAATGCAATAACGAAGAAGTAAAGCAAGAAAATTCTAACAAAAACCCCACTGTTAACAGCGTTCAGCGTGACTATATGGCGGGCGAAGTTAGTAAGGATATTACTAAGCGTATTCTTTTAAGCCCCGAAATTGTGGATGCTCACGAGCGTGGTCTTATTCACTTCCACGATGCTGACTACTTTGCACAGCATATGCACAACTGTGACCTTGTAAACCTTGAAGATATGCTTCAAAACGGCACAGTTATCAGCGGTACTTTAATTGAAAAGCCCCACAGTTTTTCTACCGCTTGTAATATTGCAACCCAAATTATTGCTCAGGTAGCTTCTTGCCAATATGGCGGTCAGAGTATAAGCCTTACCCATTTGGCTCCTTTTGTTAACGTAAGCCGTCAAAAAATTTATAAAGAGGTTGAAGCTGAAATGGCTTCGGCCGGTATTGAGTTGCCCGAAGAAAAGCTTCGCGAAATCACCGAAAAGCGCTTACTTGCGGAAGTTCGCAAGGGTGTTCAAATGATTCAGTATCAGGTTGTAACCCTTATGACAACCAACGGACAGGCTCCCTTCGTTACGGTATTTATGTATTTGAACGAAGCTAAGGACGAACAAGAAAAGCAGGACTTAGCACTTATTATTGAAGAAGTTTTACGCCAACGCTATCAGGGTGTTAAAAACGAAAAGGGTGTGTGGATTACTCCCGCATTCCCCAAGCTTATCTACGTTTTGGAAGAAGATAACATTAGGGAAGACAGCAAGTATTGGTACTTAACAAAATTGGCGGCTAAGTGTACCGCCAAGCGTATGGTGCCTGACTATATTTCTGAAAAGGTTATGCTTCAAAATAAGATTGACAAAAACGGTGAAGGTCACTGTTATACTTGCATGGGTTGCCGCAGCTTCTTAACACCTTTTGTTGATGAAGACGGCAAACCAAAGTATTACGGCCGTTTCAACCAAGGTGTTGTTACCGTTAACCTAGTTGATATTGGTCTTTCAGCAAACAAGGATATGGAAAAATTCTGGCAAATCTTTGATGAACGTATGGAGCTTTGCCACCGTGCTTTACAAGCCCGTCACGAAAGACTTACAGGTACCGTATCTGATGCGGCACCGATTCTTTGGCAATACGGCGCACTTTTGCGATTAAAGAAGGGCGAAACTATCGACAAATACCTCCACGGCGGTTATTCTACCTTATCGCTCGGTTATGCGGGTCTTTGGGAATGCGTTTATGCTATGATTGGCAAAAAGTTAACCGAAAAGCAGGGCGAAGAATTTGGGCTTCAAGTTATGCGTAAGCTTAATGAATACACAGCAAAGTGGAAGGCTGCCGAAAATATTGACTATTCACTTTACGGCACACCGCTTGAAAGCACTACATATAAATTTGCAAAATGCTTGCAAAAACGTTTTGGCAAGGTTCAAGGCGTTACCGATAAAAACTACATCACAAACAGCTATCATATTCACGTAACCGAAGATATTGACGCATTTGAAAAATTGGCACTTGAAGCTAAGTTCCAAGCACTCTCACCAGGTGGCGCGATTTCTTACGTGGAAGTACCTAATATGCAAAACAATATTGATGCGGTACTTTCGGTTATGAAGTTTATTTACGATAACATTATGTATGCCGAGCTTAACACCAAGAGTGATTTCTGTCACGAATGTGGTTTTGATGGCGAAATTGAAGCGCGTGAAGACGAGCACGGCAAATTAGTTTGGACCTGTCCTTCTTGCGGCAATACTGACCAGGATAAGCTCAATATTGCAAGACGCACCTGCGGTTATATCGGCACACAATTCTGGAATCAGGGCAGAACTCAGGAAATTAAGGAAAGAGTACTCCACCTATAATGAATTACGCGGCAATTAAAAAATTTGATATTGCAAATGGTCCGGGCGTTAGGGTTTCGCTTTTTGTAAGTGGTTGTCGCCACAAGTGCAAAAACTGTTTTAATCGCGAAGCGTGGGATTTTTCTTACGGTAATCCCTTTACAAACGACACCTTGCAAGAAATTTTAGATGCAATAGATAAAGAACATATAGAAGGGTTCTCGCTTTTAGGCGGCGAACCCTTCGAACCTGAAAATCAAGAATGCGTAAGAGATATTTTAAAGGCTATTAAACAAAAATGCCCCCAAAAGACAGTATGGTGTTATACAGGCTTTGTATTTGATAAGGAGCTTTTAGCGGGAAGAGTTGGGGAATTGCAAACTGTTCGTGAAATTTTAAGTAATATCGACGTTTTGGTGGACGGTAGATTTGTTGAAGAATTAAAACGGCTTGACCTTTTGTTCCGCGGCTCTTCAAATCAGCGTATTATTGACGTTAAAAGGTCTTTAGAAAAGAATGAAACGGTATGGCTCGACGGTGTTTGGGAAAGAAAAATGGGTTCGGGCGATATTTATGAAGGTGAATAAAAATGAAGGTAAACTTTAAAAAATTAAACCCAAATGCAGTAGTGCCAACCTATGGTTCAGAATTTGCGGCAGGCGCTGACCTTTACGCCTGCACAAACGGCGAAACGGTAACCTTTGCGCCGAGTGAAACCAAGCTTATTAAAACCGGTATCGCAATGGAAATCCCCGAAGGTTACGCAGGTCTTATATATGCTCGTAGCGGTATCGCAAATAAACGTGGTTTAGCGCCTTCGAACAAGGTTGGCGTGGTTGACAGTGACTATCGCGGCGAGATTATGGTGTCACTTCATAATCATTCTTTGACCGAACAATCCATAACCGATGGCGAGCGTATCGCCCAAATGGTTATAGCACCATTTTTGAAGGTGGAATATACCGAAGTAGAAGAATTAACCGATACTGCGCGTGGCGAAGGCGGATTCGGCTCAACAGGTAAAAAATAAATCTTAAAATCGGCTCTGTTTGAGCCGATTTTTTGTTGCAGCGAATAAAAATTTATGTTATCATAATATAAAATGCACAAAGCACAAAATTGAGGAGTGATTTTCTTGTTACCTGCTATTGTTATTTTTGCGGCAACTTACGTTTTAATGCTGGCTTTCAGCAAATACCGTCCTTACATAGCTGTGGCTTCGGGTCTTGTCTTTGTTATAAGCGGTATCCTCCCCTTAAATCAAATTTTTTCATCGATAGACTTTAACGTAATCTTGATGATTGCAGGCACAATGGGGCTTGTATCATTATTTACTGAAAGTAAAATGCCTGCTTTGCTTGCAGATATGCTTATGGAAAAAGTACCCAACGTACAATGGGCGGCAGTAGCTCTTTCGCTTTTTGCGGGTATTATTTCGGCTTTTGTGGATAACGTTGCAACCGTGCTTATGGTAGCACCCATTGCGCTTGAAATTTGTAAAAAATTAAAGACAAATCCTGTGCCTTTTATCATCGCTATCGCCGTTTCTTCTAACTTGCAGGGTGCGGCAACCTTGGTTGGCGATACCACCGCCATTATGTTAGGTTCGGAACTTAATATGAGCTTCCTTGACTTCTTTGTATTTGAAGGCAAGGCAGGTATGTTCTTTGCAGTAGAACTCGGCGCTATAATTTCGGCAATTATTCTTTACTTTATTTTCAGAAAAGAAAAAGGCATTATCGAAAAGGCGGAAACTCGCACAAAGGTTACCGATTATTTCCCCACAGCATTACTTCTTGCAATGCTTGTATTACTTATTTCAGTTTCCTTTATTCCTAATAAGCCTGACATTTCTAACGGTCTTATCTGCTGTGCGCTTTTAGTTGTCGGTCTTATTTATACCCTTATTCGCAACAAAACCCTTAAGGCCGTGGTGCAGCCACTCAAGGATATAGACTTTGAAACAATCGGTATTTTATTAGGTTTATTCCTTATGATTGGTGGACTTGATGCATCGGGCGTTATTGGTAAAGCGGGCGAATTGCTTGCAAGTGTTGGCGGTAATAATTTATTCTTGCTTTACACCATTATTGTATGGGGTTCGGTAATTATCTCTGCTTTTGTGGATAACATTCCTTATGTTGCTACAATGATACCGATTATCGGCGGTATGGCATCCACCCTTGGCGCTGAAGCCTTAGTGCCCCTTTATTTCGGTCTTTTGTCGGGCGCTACACTCGGCGGTAATTGCACACCTATCGGCGCTTCAGCAAATATTACAGGTATTGGCATCTTGCGTAAAGAAGGCTACGAGGTTAAGAACAGCGACTTCTTTAAGATTGGTATTCCGTTCACCCTTGCGGCAATAGTTCCTGCATATATTTTCATTTGGTTGGTATTTGGCGTTTAATAAAGGCTTTTAAATAAGTCGCTTTTGCGACCGATCAAATTTTTTTCTTGCAAAAATATGCAAAATTCAGTATAATTAATTTATATAGATATTAGGAGGACTTTTTATGAAACGCATTATTGCAGTTTTAATGGTGCTTGCTATGTTATTTTCTTTAACAGCTTGTGGCGGCACTACTACTATGACAATGGGCACAGGTAGCCCCACCGGTACATACTACGCTTATGGCGGTGTTATTGGTCAATATGTTAAAAACGAAACAGGCATTACTGTTAACGCCGTTTCTACAGGCGGTTCTAAGGATAATATTCAGGCTATTGACGCCGGCGACTATCAGTTAGGTACGGTTCAGTCTGACGTTATGGACTATGCTTGGAACGGCACACGTTCTTTTGAAGCTGACGGCAAAATTGACACATTCCGTACTATAGCAGGTCTTTATGCTGAAGCAGTTCAACTTATCACCGTTAACCCCGAAATTAAGACAGTTGCTGACTTAAAGGGTAAGAAGATTTCTATCGGTGCTCCCGGTTCGGGCGTTTACTTCAACGCTATGGACGTTCTCTCGGCTGCAGGTCTTACTGAAGCTGACATCAAACCTCAGTATCAAAACTTTGACGAAAGTGCTGACGCTTTGAAGGATGGCAAGATTGACGCTGCATTCATCGTTGCAGGCGCTCCCACACCCGCAATCACAGAACTTTCGATGACTAATTCTAACACTCGCATTGTTCCCATCGACGGTGATTTTGCTCAAAAGCTTATGGAAGAAAATTCTTTCTATTCAGTTTACAAAATCCCTGCAAATACATACAGCAATCAAGCTGAAGAAGTTGCTACCGTTACCGTTAAGGCAACCTTAATTGTAAGCGCTGATGCTTCTGAAGAAGATGTTTATAAGCTTACTGCTGCAATTTTCGATAATACCGATGCTATCGCTAAGGAACACGCTAAGGGCGCTGAATTAAGCCTTGAAAACGCTACTGTTGGCGCAACCGTTCCTTTCCACGCAGGTGCAGCTAAATACTTCAAAGAAAAGGGCATTGAAGTAGCAGTAAAGTAATTTAACTAAACAGTTTATTTTAGTAAAATAGCTGTGGCTTTTTAGTCGCAGCTATTTTAATCATTTTATAGAAAGGCGGAAAAATTGTTGTTTTTCTCGAAAAAGAAGGAAACTATGCCCGTTGAAGCGATGGATTTAGATTCCGTAATGAAAAAATTTGACCGAGAATCCAATACTCGTGTCTGGGAAGGCACACCTAAGATTATAGTTAATTGTATTCTCGCGGCTTTTTCAATTTTTTGCATTTACGTAACATTTTTCGCAACCTGGCTTGACACTATAAGACTTTCAAGCTTTATGGGTAGTATAGTTTTAATAGGCTTTTTGGTTTATCCTGCCAAAAAGGGAATGCAAAAGGCGAATCACATACCTTGGTATGATTATATTTTAATGGTGGTTGGTTCGGGCTCATTCTTCTACCACACGGTAGATGCTATGACCATTATTCAACAAGGCAACAAGTTTGAATTACACCAAATTATTATCGGCGCAATCGGTATTCTTTGCCTATTAGAGCTTTGCCGCCGTTGTGTTGGTATCCCGATTATTATTGTTGCGAGCGTGTTTATTGTTTACGCTATGGGTTGGGGACTTACTAACCCTGATATCCTACGCCGTTTTGAAGGCTTGGTTGGTAAACTTTTCTATACCACCACTTCGGGTATTTTATCAACACCGATTAACACCTGCTCCAAGTTTATTGCAATATTTATTATCTTCGGCGCCTTTTTGGAAAGAACCGGTATTGCCGATTTCTTTATTAAAATTTCTAACTCGGTTGTTGGTAGATTTTCGGGCGGTCCTGCTAAGGTTGCCGTTGTGGCAAGTGCACTTGAAGGTATGGTTTCGGGTTCATCGGTTGCAAATACCGTTGGTTCAGGTTCGGTTACCATTCCGCTTATGAAAAAGACAGGCTACAAGCCCGAATTTGCCGCTGCGGCTGAAGCTTCGGCTTCAACAGGCGGTCAGATTATGCCACCTATCATGGGTGCGGCTGCATTCTTGATGGCGGAAAATATCGGCGTACCTTATAGCAATATTGCACTTCGTGCAATTCTTCCGGCTGCACTTTATTTCTTGGGTGTATTTATAGCAGTTCACCTTGAAGCTAAAAAAGAAGGCCTTCGCGGTCTTACTAAGGACGAACTTCCCGCGTTTTTACCCCTTTTAAAGAAATCTTACTTATTACTTCCGCTTATTATACTTATTGTGCTTGTAAGTTCAGGCTCACGCTCAATCGCGTATGCTGCAGCTATCGCAATTGTTGCTACTATCGTAGTTGGCTTGTTCAACAAGGATGACCGCATCACTCCTAAGCGCATTTTCGAAGCATTGGCGGCCGGCGGTCAGGGTATGATTACCGTTGCCGTTGCCTGCGGTGTTGCAGGTATTATTGCAGGTACTATCACTATGACAGGCCTTGCTAACATTATTATTAATGGTATTGTTGCTCTTGCAGGCAGTAAGGTTATTATCGCTTTGGCCCTTACAATGCTTTGTTGTATCGTGCTTGGTATGGGTGTTCCTACTACTGCGAACTACTGCATTATGGCGGCAACCTGTGCGCCTATTCTTATTAAAATGGGTGTGCCCGACATTGCGGCTCACTTCTTCGTGTTCTACTTTGGTATCGTTGCCGACCTTACCCCGCCCGTAGCCTTGGCGGCTTATGCGGGCGCGGCTATTGCTCAGGCAAACCCGATGAAGACTGCGTTTACAGCGACAAAACTCGCTATCGGTGCGTTTATCGTGCCTTACGTATTTGCGCTTAACCCTGCAATGCTCTTTATCGACACCACTTTTGTGGAGGTTGTGCTTATTTGCGTTACCTCATTTGTGGGTATATATGCGGTATCGGCCGCTTTACAGGGCTATTTCTTGCACGGTATGAAGTGGTTTGAGCGAATACTCAATGTAATCGGCGGTTTATTGCTGATTTATCCTGGTTGGGAAACCGACGTTATCGGTCTTTCACTTGTAGGCATTGTGCTCTTGGTTCAGTTGCTAACTAAAAAGAAAAAGGCTTCGGTTCTTTCACAAGGTTAAAAACTTATATGGTTTAAATTAAAGCACTTGCTCAGGCGTTGTATCTGTTATGGATGCAACGCCGATTTTATTTTTGTGGGTGGGATGACTTATAATGCTGAATATATAAAAACGCCCCTTGATGTGAGTTACATCAAGGGGTGAATGGTTTTATTCGATTTTTTCCCAAGCGGCGTAGAGAGTTATATCGGATTCGATAGTGTTATGCTCAAGATTCCAGATTATATCACAAGCTGAATCTTTATACCAACCTTTGAATTCATAGCCTTCGCGTGTTGGGGGTTCGGGCAGTTCGAGTTTTTCACCGTACATTTGTGTTTGCGCGGGAACGTCGGTACCGCCTTTAGTATCAAATTTAACTGTAAAACCCGGGTTAATCATTTCGATTGCAAAAACAATTACTATAACTGCGATACATGCCGCTATAATCCAATCCAGCGCCTTTACCGATATTTTTACGTGACGGTAAAGACCACGGAATTTTGGGACGCTTTTTTCATTTTGGGTAGGGGTAGGGGCATTAGTGCTGTTTTCTTTCATTATTTCTTCACCAAGTATTTACGCATATCCAAAGCGCATGCGCAAAGGATGATAGCACCCTTAATGATATACAAACTTGAAGAACTTACGCCTAACATTGTTAAAGCGATGAAGATGATACGCAATACGAATACACCTAAAATGATACCGCTGATTGAACCAGTACCACCAACGAATGATACACCGCCGATAACGCAGGCTGCGATAGCGTCACATTCGTAGTTAGCGCCTGTACCTGCTGCGATTGAGCCTGAACGGAAGCCTTCAACAAAGCCTGAGTAACCGTACATAGCGCCTGCTAAAGTGTGAACCAAAACGGTTGTTAAAAATACGTTAACGCCCGAAACCTTAGCGGCATCAGCATTAGAACCAACTGCAAACATATTTTTACCGAATACAGTCTTATTCCAAATGAACCACATCAATGCGGTAAGCAAGATAGCGTATATAACGTACATTGGTATTGGTGTGTTACCCATATAGAATACGGTTTTACCTAAGAAATTCTTATAAAGGTCGTCCAAACCGCCGATAGGCGCGCCGTTATTGCCGTTAAGGTCGAAGAACCACAAGATTATACCAAAGGTAATTAATTGGGTTGACAAGGTAACGATGAATGGATGCAAACTGAATTTTGCAACGAAGAAACCGTTTACCAAACCGATGATTGCGCCAACTGCAATAACTCCAAGAATTGTAATAATCATCCAGCCGGGTGTAACTTCAGGTAGAGATTTAAACATCTTAGTGGGATAGTCCAATCTTTGAAGGAAAGCACCTGTAATAGCAGCTGTCAAACCAACTGCACGGCCTGCTGAAAGGTCAGTACCTGTTAAAACGATACATCCCGCAATACCGAGAGCCATCGGCAAGTATGCCGCAACCTGAACAATCAAGTTACCGAGTGAACTGAATGATAGGAAGTTTGGACGTTGAATGGCTGTATAAACACAGAAAAAGAACATTAAAATATACAGTGCATTATTAAGTATGCCGTCAGACCAGAAACGACGTTTGTCCTTTTGGTCCAAAGTTTTATAGTTTGCAGCGGTGGACTGCAAAGTTTTTATAGGATTACGCATTTTTCGTTTCCTCCTCAGACATATTTGGCTGCTAAAGTCATAATTTCTTCTTGAGTGGTGTTGGAAGCGTCAACTTCACCTGCAACACGACCGCCCGACATTACTACGATTCGGTCGCACACACCAAGAAGTTCGGGCATTTCGGACGATACCATAATAACGGTTTTGCCCTTGTTTGCCAAATCTAAAATTAATTGATAAATTTCGTATTTTGCGCCTACGTCGATACCACGTGTCGGTTCATCCAAAAGCAAAACTTCGGGTTCGGTCAATAACCAGCGACCGATAATAACCTTTTGCTGATTACCGCCCGAAAGCGAACGGATTTTGGTGTCTTGCGACGGAGTTTTGGTTCGCATTGCATCGATATAGTATTGGGTGTCTTTTCTTTGGGATTTTTCGCTCAGATAAAGACCCAATCTTTTATGGCGTTTTAAACTTGAAATTACGGTGTTATCTTTGATACTTAACACACCAAAAATACCTGTCGCGCGGCGTTCTTCTGTCAAAAGGGCAAAGCCGTTTTTGATAGATTCACCTGCGTTGCGGTTAAGACAGGTTTTGCCGTCGAGAGTGATTTTTCCGCTCTTACGGGTGCGCACACCGAAAATACTTTCCAATGTTTCGGTACGGCCTGAAGAATCCAAACCTGCTAAACCGAGAATTTCACCTCTGCGCGCTTCAAATGAAACGTCTTTGAGTTGGTTATACATACCGGTAATGTTTTCAACCTTAAGGTAGGTTTCAGCCGGAGTATTTGTTTTGGTGGGGAACTGCTTTGTAAGTTCGCGTCCAACCATCAAACGAATAATATCAGACATTTCAAGGTCGTCAGCCTTTTCGGTGGCAACCCATTGGCCGTCACGCATTATGGTGATATAGTCGGATATACGCTTGATTTCCGCCATTTTGTGAGATATGTAAATAATACCAACACCGCGGTCACGCAGCATATTAATAATTTCAAATAAATGCTCTACTTCTTCTTCGGTAAGTGATGAAGTGGGTTCGTCAAAAACAATTACCTTTGAATTGTAAGATACCGCTTTTGCGATTTCCACCATTTGTCTTTGTGAAACAGGCATAGTGGACATTATGCGGTGTGGGTCAACGTTAATACCTAATTCTTCAAATACCGCAAGGGTATCACGGTACATTTTCTTTTCGTTAACGGCAATACCGCCAACTTTGGGATAACGACCCAACCAGATGTTATCCATAACACTGCGTTTCAGGGCTTGGTTAAGTTCCTGATGCACCATGGCAACACCGTTGTCCAAGGCTTCGCGGCTGTTTTTAAAATCAATTTCCTTACCCTCAAGATAAATATGGCCGCCGTCTTTAACGTACATACCGAAAAGGCATTTCATCAAAGTGGATTTGCCGGCGCCGTTTTCACCCATAAGAGCGTGTACAGTTCCGCGTTGAACTGTAAGGGAAACATTGTCCAGCGCTTTAACACCTGGGAAGGTTTTGCTAATGTTTGTCATTTGTAACAAAACATTTTGTTCCATATTGCGCTTCCTCCTTGGCTGATGATAATTATACACGGACGTCGTGCTGACGACAAAAAGCGACAGTAATCACTCTTTATCGCAATTTTTCAAATTGTGAAAAGGCAGCTGCCGCCGAAAGCGACAGCTGCCAGAGAAGTTAAAATTTTACGAAAATTATTCGCCGGTGTAAGGAGCGTAAGATACGTAAAGTTTAGCAGAGCAATCAGATGCGATTGTGAAACGTTCGTCGGTGAGAGATGCTAATGCATCAACAGGAGTCTTATCACCAGCGATTGCTTGTGCAGTCTGGCAAATAGCAACTGCCATACCGTTAGCGTCTTGCTTAACTGTACCAATCATTGAACCGTCAGCGATTAAAGCCTTTGCAGCGTCGGTAGCGTCAACGCCGAATACAGGAACAACGTGAGCGCCTTCTTTGTTGTAACCAGCTTGTTGTAATGAAGCAACTGCGCCTTCAGCCATACCGTCGTTGTTGCAGATAACGAGTTCTATCATATTCTTGTTAGCTTCGTTATAAGTAACGAGGTTGGTATCCATGTAGTCCTTAGCAGCTTTTGCAGACCAAGCACCTTCAAGGTCGGTTTGCCATTTTTGAGCAGCACTTGCGTCGAAATATTCTAATGCGGGTTTGCCGGCAGCGGTCAAAGCCTTGTCAGCATCTTCAACACCGAATTGTGTACGATAGATAGCTTCTGCGTTGCCTTCTTCACCCTTGAACATAGCGTAAGAGATTTTGCCGTCTTTGTTAAGGTCGAGTTTGTCATAGTTAGCTACAACGTATTCGCCTACCATTTTACCTTGCATGTGGCCAGCTTCGGGAGCGTCTGTACCGATGAAGCAAGCAGTAGCGTTTTTGCCGAGCATTGTAACGTCGGAACCTTCGGTACCGATAGCGCGGTTGAAGAAGATTACAGGAATCTTACCGGCAGCGTCAACGATTGATTGAGCAACGTCGGGGTTACCTGATGTAACAACGTTAACAATAAGTAAGTTAGAGCCGCCTGCGATAGCGGTGCGGATTTGTTCAAGCTGTCTTGCTTGGTCTTTACCAGCAAATTGGTTGTCATATGTAATGCCAGCTTTTTCTAATTCAGCGTTGAGTTCTGCACGAACGGTGCTGAGATACACGTCAGCTTCGTCATACCAGAAAACTGAAACCTTGAGATCGTCTCCACCTTTTTCGCCGCCTGCGCAAGCAACAAAGGTAAAAATCATACATACAGCCAAGATAATTGCGAGAAGTTTTTTCATTTGTTGTTCCTCCTTGAAAATTGGATTGGGTTGGGATTTTGTTCCCTTGACCTGCTAACAGTTTATCACATATCAACTAATATGTCAAGTTAAAGTTGAAAACTTTTGTTTATTATGCACATATATACAAACTTGAACTATGTATTATGTGTAATATATACAAAATAATCGAAATATGGAATACAATGTAGATTTGTAGAAAAAATAACATAGTGTATTTTTGGGTTGGTGTTATATTATATAAATGTAAGATAACAAAAAAGAACCAAAAAGCGGTTCTTTTAAGAGATATATTCAATTTCATTTAGGGAAGATTATCTTCAATAAAAGGTCTAAGCACGATGTCGTGCACACAACCTTCTTCAACTTCAATGCAGTGTTTTATCATTTTTGCCACGGTTTCGGGTTTTAGATAATTGTGGTTTGGCACGGCTCGGAAATTTGTGTCAACCCCGCCGGGATATACGTTGCAAACACCGATGTTTTCCGATTTGATTTCTTTGGTAAGTATTTTGCTGATTGCTTCCATAGCGTCTTTTGTGGCGGTGTAACTGCCTGCCAAGGGGTTGTTAAAAAGACAACAACTGCTTAAAACGTTGACAATTAAACCGCTATTTTGGGCTGACATAAGTGGATAAATTTGCTGAATCATTGAAAGTGCGCTGACACAGTTGAGTTCAAACATATATCGCAAATCGTCTAAATTAATATCGGTAATCTTGTCCTTTTTGGTGTTGGCGCCTGCGTTGTTTACCAATACATCAATAGAGCCGAATTCATTTTTCACGTTTTCGCAAAATTGATGGCGTTTATCGCTGTCGGTAATGTCAAAACATTCGGAGTAGACGTGGCAGTCACCCAATTCTGAAAGCAATTCATTCATTTTATCTTGACTTCTTCCGCAAAGCGCCAAGTTGTAGTCGGCGGATAACAAAACCGCCAACGATTTGCCGATACCGTCGGTCGCGCCTGTAATTATGACTGTTTTTTTCATATATATCACCTTGTAAATATTATTTTGTGATTGCAGGTACAATATATCATAAAATTGTGAACATTTCAACAGCGTACATTATTATATAAAAAAGGAACCATACACAAGGTATGATTCCTAAAAGATGGCGGAGACGGAGGGATTCGAACCCTCGTCCCTCAGGGGGCATCATGATTTCGAGAATTTGGCAAAAACTTTTAAACAAAAATAAACGGTGTCAAAAGTGGTGTCAATAATTCCAAGAAAATACTGTAGTTATGCGCTGTTTCGTGGTGTCGAAAGTCTTAAAAGTTATGGTACAAGCGGCTTTGCTAAAAACAGCACTTTCGTGGAAAATCATTAGAAAAAATGCCAAAATCATTAGAAAAACTTTATTCTTCATTATTATCATCTGGTGTATTTTCTTTGCTCTCATCTACAGTTTTCTCATCGTCGCATTCTATTTCATTTTCGTCAATTTCCTCATCTAAAACATCATCAGGCAACTCATAGGTTGGAATATCAAAATTTAGTTTATTAAACAAGTTGTCCCAATTATAATTTGGAAAATTAAATTCAGGTATCTTGATATCAGGTATTTTAATATCTGGTATTTTTATTTTGGTTAGTCTATCAAGTGCTATGGTTGCTGATTTTGTCATTATATC
>JAZRBQ010000174.1:0-4033 GCA_045635145.1 Acutalibacteraceae bacterium
AGCACACAACATATCCGTCGTTTTGAGGAATTATGCTATATTCGTTCTTGATTTTCATATTAACACCCCTTTTAAATTTATTATATATTAAAATATTTACTATTGCAAGTGTTGGGGTGTTTGGTGTATAATATTTTTAGAAAATAAAGGAATACGGAGTAATATTATGGATACTTTTTTTGAACAAATAGTTCGTATAAAGAAAACCTATAAAAGTACATTAGCATTTGTAGGCATTTGGGGAGCGGCAATTTTGCTTTGCTATACCGCAATTCTTTTTTCGGGTTATATCGGCACAATATTTGTATTGTTAATAGCAGGTATTATTTACGGTGCTTTTAAGCTTTCGGGTCTTCTTAACGTTGAGTATGAGTATATAGTTACCAACACTTCATTGGATATTGATAAGATTGTTAACAAGTCAAACCGTCAGCGCATGATGAGTCTTGAACTTCCCACAGCTTCGCGACTCGAAAAATATAACCCTGCATTACTCAATAACATTGATTCTAAAAAATTGGTTTTTGCCTGCAATAAGGATGACCAAGATATATATTTATTAGTATGCGAAAAAGAGGGTAAGGGAGCGCAGTATTTGGTTTTTGCACCTAACGAGAAGATGCAGTCGGCTATTGCACAGTCGCTTCCAAAATTCATTTCAAACAGTGCTTTTAAGTAAAGGGTATGTGCCGTATGGATGTATTGACTAAGGATTTAATAAAACTTTCCGAAGAAAATGCTGTCCTAAGCGGCGCATTTTCTTTTTTAGAGCTTATGAAAATTGCGGGCGATACCGCAACTGAAATTATTTTGCAAAATTACGATGTTTCGGCTAAAAAAATCACTGTCGTTTGTGGTAACGGTAATAACGGAGGCGACGGTTTCGTTATTGCTCAAAATTTGCAAAATAAGGGTGCTTTTGTTACGGTTGTAACCCCAATGGGTATGCCTTTGACCGATTCAGCAAAGCATTATTACAACCTGCTTTCAGGCGTTACTTTTAAAGATGAACTTGAAGACGGCTGTGATATTATAATCGATGCAATTTTTGGCATAGGTCTTAGTCGTGATTTGAGTGAAGATTTATTAAGGGTTATTAATAAGATCAATGCTATAAATGCTATAAAAATTTCGGTGGATATACCTTCAGGTATTGAGAGTGACAGCGGTAAAATTTTAGGCGGTTGTGTTAATGCGGACTTGACGGTTACCTTTATAGCTTTAAAGCCCTGTTTTATGTTGCCGCCTGCTACTGATTACGTAGGAAAGGTTGTTGTAGCGGATATTGGCGTAAAGTCTTGCGGTTTTAAATATAAAACTATCGAACCGCCGATTTTACCTAAGCGTAAACCTAACTCACATAAAGGCACTTATGGTACGGCGACTATGTTTGTTGGTAGTTACGGTATGGCGGGTGCCGCGATACTCTCGGCAAGGGCATGTATTAGAAGCGGGGTTGGTATTGCAAAATGTGTAATACCAAAATCAATCTATCCAATTTTAACTACCGCCGTACCCGAAGCGGTTTGCGTTATTGCAAAGCAAACCAAAAACGGCACGTTTAAGGGGAATATAGACCTTAAAAATGCCTTGAATAAGTCAAATGCCGTGCTTGTTGGGTGTGGTATTGGTAATAACCGCCAAACCCAAAAATTAGTTAAAAATTTAATTAAAACGGTAAAAATTCCGTTGGTTTTAGATGCCGATGGCATAAATGCGTTAGCTGTGAATATAAATGTATTAAAGAAAACTAACGCTCCGATTATTTTAACTCCGCACCCTGCGGAAATGTCACGGCTAATGGGAAAAACCGTTAAAGAAATAGAAGAAAACAGGGTACAAGCAGCCACAGATTTTGCAAGGGAATATAATTGCTTTGTGGCGCTTAAGGGCGCTAATACGCTAATAGCCACCCCAGACGGTCAGGTCTTCTTTAACATCTGCGGTAATGCGGGTTTGGCTACGGGTGGTAGCGGCGACGTTTTGGCGGGTATGGTAGTGTCGTATTTGGCACAGGGCTTAAATCCGCTTGATGCCCTTAAAACTTCTATTTATATACACAGTAATACTGCCGATAAGGTGGCAAAACAAAGGGGAGAAAGCTCGCTAATGCCGAGTGATATAATCGAAGCGCTTTAAAAAGGTGATTTTTTGAAAAAAGTATTTTCGGTTATATTGACTTTAATTCTTTTAACAGGTTGTACCGCCCAATCTAATATTACACCTAAAACTAAGGGTATTACCTTTGGGTGTGATGTTACATATTACAACGAAACTTACGAATGCAAGGGAGAAACTACCGAAGATGGCGATACGACCATAGAATTTATAACCCCCGAAGATATTAATGGTCTTAGGTTTGAATTTGGGGATAAAGGTGTGACCGCAAATTTTAAGGATACTGAACTTAAAAGTCAAAAAATCGTATTTGAAAATTCGGTTGCCAGCTTTATTTATACGGTTTTAAATAGTGAAAATACCGCTGTTATTAATGAAAATGACCTATTTTATACCGAAGGCGTAGCAGGCGATTTTGAATATCAGTTACAGCTTGGCGGAACAGGTCTTCCATTAAAAATCACCACCCGACCCGATGCAGTCGAAGTGGTGTTGAGGGAAGTGAGAATAGAGTAAGAAGACTTGCTTTGGCAAGTCTTTTTTTATGGAAATTCGTGTAAAATTCGTGTAACGAAAATTAAAAACCGCTTATTTAAGCGGTTTTTAAGGCTTTTGGTGGAGCAGGTGTCGTCATAGACGAACACCCCTCCATATTAGTATTTTCGCCCTCAAAGGCGGCTTCAATGTCGTCAAGCGGTATGTTTTCGATACTGATAGGTCGTTTGCTTGCGTTGATAATCAAAGTGAAGTGATCGTCATAAAGATAAATCGAATGAACAAAGATATTGATGATTGCTCTACGCTTATTAATGTCATCGTGAGGCATTTTACATATAAAATCAAGGAATGATAAAATCTGTGCTTCACTTAATACTATGCGCTTATTCTTTTCTATAGCAAGCTGATTTTCAAGTTCTTCCTTTTCTACCATTCTTTCATTCAATCGTGGAGTCAACATTTCAACCGACTGTCCCTGCTCAATGCCTTTCCACAAGTTTTCGATTGCTATGTCTGTTTCTTTAATGGCTTGACTTAGCTTTTTGATAGAAAGATTGTCCGGTGCCTTATTACAGGCTTCCGCAACTTTTTTGGCGATGATTTCCATTCTTTCTTTAGTAAGCATTTTGAGGCATTCATCAACAACACGTTCCTCAATATACGCCTTACCAATAATCTTCTTGTTGCAATCTTTTTTACGTGCCTTTTTGCAAATATAATAATGATATTGCTTGCCAGATTTACCCGTACCGCCATATCCTATCATCATTTCCTTGCAATGACCGCAAAACAGTTTTGTAGTCAACAGATATTCGCCTTCGCCATGTGTTCTTGCAGGTGCAGATTTATTCTTGTTCATAATGTTTTGTACTCGGTAGAATAAATCATCGTCGATGATTCTTGGCATTCCACCGGGCGTTTCAACTCCTTTATATAAATATGTTCCAATATAACGTTTGTTAGTGAGCATACGGCTCAAACTGTTGGGACTAAACTCACGTCCGAGTGAAGTTTTAATTTTTCGTCGCTTCATATCGTTAATGATTTCAGTCTTGGTTTCGCCGCTTGCATAACGCTCAAATATTTCACGCACAATGGCGGCTTCTTCCTCGTCAACATAAAAGGTTTTATCCTCTTTATTTACTTTAAAACCAAGACCAGGATTGCTTCCGTTTGATAAGCATTTTTCGGCATTGAGTTGCATTCCTCGATGAATCTTTTGTGAAAGCTCAACCGAGTAATATTCCGCCATACTTTCAAGTACGCCTTCGATAAGTATACCCGAAGCATCATCAGCAATATTTTCTCTTGCCGAAATAACACGAACTCCATTTTTCTTAAGTTTGGTTTTGTAAATTGCACTAGCGTATCGGTCACGAGCGAAGCGGTCAAGCTGATAAACAAGCACACCCTCAAA
>JAZRBQ010000175.1:0-2151 GCA_045635145.1 Acutalibacteraceae bacterium
TGTTTCCTCGGTCATTTCACCCTTACCGTTAGCAAACTGTACAAACGGTAAATCATATTTGCGACCAACGTTAGCATCATCCTCGCCGAAAGCGGGAGCAATATGAACGATACCTGTACCGTCGCTCATTGTAACGTAAGAATCACAGGTGATAAAGTGCGCCTTTTTGCGTTGCTTTTCGCAAACAGGCTTTACGAAATCAAATAACGGTTCGTATTCCTTATATTCAAGGTCCCCACCCTTATATTCTTCCAAAATTTCGTAAGCGGGGGTTTCTTCGGTAGCAAGTTTGCCTAAAACCTTGTCTAAAAGCTCTTTCGCCATATAGTAGGTATAGCCGTCAGCGGCTTTAACCTTGCAATAAGTATCGTCGGGGTTAACGCAAAGTGCAACGTTTGAAGGAAGTGTCCAAGGAGTTGTAGTCCAAGCCAAGAAATATGCATCTTCGCCCACTACCTTAAAGCGAACAACCGCCGAGCGTTCCTTAACGTTTTTATAACCTTGAGCTACTTCGTGTGAAGAAAGCGGAGTTCCGCAACGGGGGCAATAGGGCACGATTTTAAAGCCCTTATACAAAAGACCCTTTTCAAAAATTTGCTTTAATGCCCACCATTCAGACTCAATAAAGTCGTTATGGTAAGTAACGTAAGGAGCATCCATATCAGCCCAGAAGCCAACAGTTTTTGAGAAATCTTCCCACATACCCTTATACTTCCAAACGCTTTCTTTACAGTGGTCGATAAAGGGGTCTAAGCCGTATTCTTCGATTTGTTCCTTACCGTCAAGACCTAAAAGCTTTTCAACTTCCAATTCAACAGGCAAACCGTGGGTATCCCAACCAGCCTTACGGGGAACCATACAGCCCTTCATGGTGCGGTAACGGGGAATCATATCCTTAATAACGCGGGTAAGCACGTGGCCAATGTGTGGCTTACCATTAGCGGTTGGAGGACCGTCATAGAAAACGTAGGGTTCGCCATCTGCCTTCATGGTAATACTTTTTTCAAAAATTTTGTTGTCATCCCAAAATTGTTTAATCTTCTTTTCTTCTTCAACAAAGTTGAGATTGGGTGAAATGTTTTTATACATTCCAATACTCCTTTCAAGATAAAATGCGCCTTATCCATAATAGGACAAGGCGCAACTTGCTTTTAAACCACCTATTACGTCAAACTAACATTTGCGGTTTCTATAACGTGAAACAAACGGAAAAGCCTACTTTGTTCAGCCCTCTGCTCAGGAGTGATACCAATTTTTTCGCCTTGCAAGGCTCACACCGTCCCTTGCTCGCTTAAAAGGTTTTATAAAAATTGCAGTCTCCGTCAAAGCATTTAATATTTAATTTAATAATTAGTTAGATGATGGGATTTGTTGCTTTAATGCAGCGCGTGTTTTGCGAACTTCGCCCAAATTAGCGGTTAAGCCTTCGTCTGCGCGACGCATAATATCATCCACAAAATCTTGAGCAGCTTTACGCATTTCGCGGCTCTTACCTTGAGCAGCAGCAATAATTTCGGCAGCCTTTGCTTGAGAAAGCTTTACGATTTCTTCCTGTGCCACCATTGCTTTTGCCTTTTCTTCAGCATTGCGGATAATAGCATCAGCTTCGCGCTTAGCATTTGTAATGATATCGGCACGGTCAGCCACGATGCCCTTAGCTTGCTTAATTTCAGCAGGGATATTAAGACGGATTTCGTCTACAACTGCTCTTAATTTTTCAATGTCAACAACGGTTTTCTTACCGGGGATTTTAATACCGCTATCAAGCACTTCGTCAAACTGTTCTAATAATTCGTCAAGTGTCATTTTAATTTCCTCCAAACCCTTGCGGGTATTATTTATTTAGTTGATATTCGGTCAATAATGTCCTGCCTTATAACCGGCGGTACAAAACCACTGATATCCCCGCCCATTGAAGCTATTTGCTTAACCATACTTGAGCTTAGATACATATTTTGTGCCGACGTGGTTAAAAACAAGGTTTCAACCTTTGGATTTAACTTCTTATTTGCTAATGCCATTTGGAACTCATACTCAAAGTCCGACATGGCACGAAGTCCTTTAATAATTGCGGTAGCACCGCGGGTTGCGGCATAATCAGCAAGCAGTCCGTCATAATGTACCACTTCAACGTTTGTAAGGTAGGGTATG
>JAZRBQ010000176.1:0-9036 GCA_045635145.1 Acutalibacteraceae bacterium
AACTCCGTCCCGAACTCAAAAAGGCTGGTCTCTTAACTCGTGACCCCAGAATGAAGGAAAGAAAGAAATACGGTCTCAAAGGCGCACGTCGTGCACCCCAGTTCTCAAAGAGATAATCTGTATTATCTATACTACAAGCTCTGCATTTTGCAGGGCTTGTTTTTTTGCACGCCATACAAAAATAAAACACCCTATGACTATAAAAGTCATAGGGCTTTTGTATATGTGCTATTGAAAGTAAGTGATGAATTGAAATTTATTTTAGTTTGTATATTATTGGTTTTGAAGATTTGAGTATTCCCAAATATAACCACCAGCTTGCTTTCTTATTTTTTTGCAAACTGCTATGATGTTTCCGCAGCTAATTTTAGTTTTTCTTGATGCTTCAGAAGCGGAGGGGAATATTTCTAATACCTCTCCGGTGTGTATATCGATTTTTTTAACCGGTTTACTTCTTTTTTGTGCGGATTTTTGAATACCGCACTTTGGACAACCGGTGCCTGAAATACGGTGTGAAACGCTTGAGAGATATTGATTTTTACAGGTAGGACAAAGCCACCACACTTTTAAATCAGAGTGTGGTTTAACCTGCGAAGGAGATAGATTTTTATTTAAAACTGGGTGCCATTCTTTCGCAATATTTGGATGAAGGTATAGCAGGGAATTATTTGTAGGCAAAATTATATTTTTTTGTATTTCATAGCGATCACGTTCTATATTAACAGAAATAGGAGAATAGATGTTTCTTGGATTTTTTCTTGTCCAAAAATTAGAGCATGGATCTAAACTACGTATTAATTCTATTATTACTTTTTCCAGTTGTTTATGTTCCCACATTTTACCCTCTAAATTAATGCAGGCATCAGCGATTAAGTGCGAGTTTTCTGGGATTTTTTCTCGGATACGAATGAGTTTAATTTGGTTAGATTGACATCTTTTGTATTTTTCTTGTTCTTTTGTTTGAGAATTATCCTTGTGCCAAGCTTCTCCATCGTATTCAATAGCAAGATTTATTGATGGAATAAAAATGTCTAACTCCATTTTCTTTAAAAAGGGTGCAGTAAATCTATTGATTGCATCAGGATATATTTTCTTAATATAGAAAAAAATTGCTTGTTCAGCAAAAGATGTTTGCCTTCCAGAATTACAAATTGGGCAGTTTGTACCGTGAACACGATGAAGAATAGTTGCTTGATATTCATGTCCTATTGGACATTTCCACCAAACTTTTTTACCCGAACCATAAGTTACCTTTTCGGGAGTTGTTGAACCGTTTTTTTCGTGATTCCATTCTAAAGCTAATTGTGGGTGGGTTGTTGATAAATCATTTTTTCCAGCAAGAACAATTTGATTTGCACAAAGTGGACACCCTCTATGCAATATTGTGCGATTTGAAATTTTAGATTTATAATTATATCCACATTTAGAACAAACCCACCAAACAGAGTGATTACTATTTTTGGTATATTCAGAATAAGGCTTGTTTTTATCACTATCCCATTCTTCTATTAAAACGGTATCTGTGATACAGCCAGTAGTTTTTAATGAAGTTAAATGCTTGTTTTGAGCACGTTTGATGAGTGCACACTTAGGACAGCCACTACTTCGTTTTGTTCTAGATAAAATTTTTGATGCCCATTGGTGGTTACATTCTGAACAAATCCAATTCGCACGATATGTTGAACCAAAAACATAGTCTTCTGGTCTTCCATTATTTAATTCATAATTCCATTCTTCAGCAATTTTGGGATAGCGACTTTTTAAATCGTTATAACCCGTAAGTACCTTTTTGTTTGAACAATAAGGACATCCCACACCAGAAACTCTTTTATCAACAGTTGCAGTATAAATATGTCCTTTGTCGCATATCCATGAAAATTTTTTATTACTATGAGGTGCGATTTTTGTTGGGGGAAGATTATTTTCTTTATAGTTCCATTGTTTTGCGATATCAGGATATAAATCAGCCAAACTGTGATGTTGCTTTTTGTCAGAAAAAACCATAGTTAAAACACCTAATAAAAACAATAATTTATCAGTTATATTATACCATAAACAATTAAGTTTTTCAATGCTGTGAAATCATACGAATCATAATGATTCTTTATAGATATAGGAGGGGAGATATTTCCTCGGTATTTACTTTTAAGCAAATGGGTGGTATAATTGGGATTAAAGATTAATCTTAATGAAAGGGGATTTATAGTGAGTAAGAAGATATCTATAATGTCATCGGTTTTTATATTTTCAATCGCCGTCACCTTAATTGATGCGTTTTTACACCCGAATTATTTTGTTAAAATACCGATTAAAATTGTTTTCTTTTTGGCTTTACCTATGCTGTTTTTTGTAAAAAACAAGGAAGCGTTTTCGGATTTTAAGAAGCTGTTTGTTTTCAAAAAAAACGGAATCTTGAAAGCCTTGCTGCTTGGCATTGGCGTATATGCGGTTATTGTGGGCGGTTTTCTGCTTACACGAAACATAATTGATTATTCCAACGTAACTTCCAATTTGACCGAAGGTATGGGCATTACGGCTGATAATTTTCTATATGTTTCGTTATATATTTCGCTTATGAATTCATTTCTTGAAGAATTTTTCTTCAGAGGATTTGGCTTTATAACCCTTAAAAAATATTCAACCCGAAAGTTAGCGTACATATTTAGCTCTGCTTTGTTCGCAATATATCACGTTGGTATGCTTGTTGGTATGTTCGAATTTTGGGCTTTATTACTCTTGCTATTCGGACTAGTTATCGGTGGATGTATCTTTAATTTCCTTAACGAGCTTAATGACAACGTTTATCCCTCTTGGTTTGTTCATATGTTTGCTAATTTTGCAATAAATACCGTTGGATTTATTTTGTTTGGGGTATTGTAAGTTCTGATTTTCAGCACTCACGAAAGTGGGTGCTGTTTTTTATTGCCGATGAATTTATTAAAATTACCGAATAGTGAAAAAAGCACATTTCTTCTCTTGGGTTTGATATGATTATGATAGAGTAAATCAAAAGAAGGAGAAGGCAAATGTTTGCTATTAAAACGATAAATCTTGTAAAGAAATACAAGGATATAACGGCGGTCGATAGGCTCGATTTAGAGATAGAGCAGGGCGAGTTGTTTTCGCTATTAGGTGTTAACGGTGCGGGGAAGACAACGCTTATAAAAATGCTTTCCTGTGTGGCTGGGCCGACCGATGGTGATGCTTTTGTGGGTGGCTTTAGCATAAAAAGGGATGCAAATGAAGTGAAGCGCTTAATCGGTGTATCGCCGCAAGAAACCGCTATTGCGCCCAATCTTTCGGTTAAGGAAAATTTGGAGCTTATGTGCGGTATTCACGGGTTTTCAGCTGATAAAACTAAGGTGAAAATCAAAGAGCTTTGTGACCGATTTGATTTGGACACCGTTATAAATAGAAAAGCGGGCAAGCTTTCGGGCGGGTGGCAAAGGCGTGTTAGTATTGCCTTGTCTTTAATAAGTGAGCCTGAAATCTTGTTTTTAGATGAGCCGACCTTGGGGCTTGACGTTATTGCAAGACACGAGCTTTGGGATATTATTCGCTCGCTAAAGGGTAAGATCACCGTTATTTTAACTACTCATTATATGGAAGAAGCCGAGGCACTATCTGATAGAATTGGTATTATGAAAAACGGAAAACTCCTTGCCGTTGGTACGACTAAGGAGTTAATCGAAAAAGCGGATGCCGAAAATTTTGAAAACGCTTTTGTAAAAATTGTGAAGGATGGTGCAGAGTAATGATTGCATTTGCAAAAAGAAACGCTAAAGAAATTTTGCGCGACCCGATTAATCTTGCATTTGGGTTGGGGTTTCCGTTGGTTTTGCTTTTTCTTTTAAGCATGATGCAGGCGAATATACCTGTTGATTTGTTCGAAATTGGCACGCTAACGCCCGGTATTACAGTCTTTGGGCTTTCGTTTATGACGCTATTTTCGGCAACGCTAGTAGCAAAAGACCGCGAAAGCGCATTTTTACAGCGACTTTACACAACACCGCTTACAGCGTTTGATTTTATAATGGGCTATATGCTGCCGTTATTGCCCATTTCATTGGCACAAACGGTTATTTGTTATTTGTGCGCTATGCCTTTAGGTCTTGAAATTAGCGTGAATATTATTTATGCCGTTATCGGAATGATTCCTATGGCGATTTTTAATATTTCTTTAGGACTATTGTGTGGCAGCCTTTTGGGTGTTAAGCAGGTGGGCGGTATTTGCGGCGCGCTGCTTACCAATCTTTCGGCATGGCTTTCAGGCGTGTGGTTTGATTTAAAGCTTATTGGCGGATTGTTTGAAAAGGTTGCAAAGCTTCTTCCTTTTGTTCACGCGGTAGAAATGGAAAAGGCGTTATATAGTGGAAATTTTGAGCTTGCATTCTCACACATTTTACCGATTGTTTTATATAGTGTAATCACTTTAGTGCTTGCTGTGGTTTGTTTTATTAAATGTATGAAAAAGCTGTAAGTAATAATAGAGTGTTACAAGAAAGGTACTGAGCAGTGCACCGCCTATTATATCGGTTAGCCAATGTACTCCCGAAAGAAGCCTGCCTATTACCATAAAAGCGGTGAATATAATTATTGCATAGGTTAGCAATTTATTTAAAAATTTGCTTTTAATAAGCTCTTTAAACTCTATTATGGCGGTCGGCATTACACACATTGTAAGCAAGGTTGTTGAAGATGGGTAGGAAACTTCTAAAACGCCGTTTATAAGCACGGGGCGGTAGTTTATAACCACTTTTTCGAATAAAATATAAACTAAGATTACCACAATATAAAAACCGCCCAAACTCAATATACTGAAATCTACCTTTAAAACGCTTTTGCGTTTTATCCACTCTATAAGACCAATTACACCGAAGAAAAACGCGACAAAAATTGGCACCAGTCCAAGCCAATCAGTAATGGTGTAAAGGGTCGTATTAACACCTGTAAGGTTGTGGAAATATTTGTTAATAGTGGCAAACCCCACGGTAGAGTTGTCAGGGCCAATCGGCTTTAAATCAACAAAGTTTAAACAAAAAGTCCATAAAATAAAAGCTATTAAAAAAATAATCGCGGTGTAAAGAATTTTGTTTTGTTTTTTCATAAAAAATCTCCCTTTCGTTTTTTAATAATTTAAACGAAGGGGAGAAATTTTTCAATAAACGCAGAGTGACCCTTATGATACTTTTCGTATCATTGTTTTTTAATGAAAATTGCTATTTTAATCATAAAGAAAATCAGCAATAACAAGGCGGGGTAGGGTTGGCGGCAAAGAGTAAATAAAGCCACGCTTAAAATGTTTAATACAATAGATAAGGGTGTTTTGATTTTTAACCAAAAATGATTATTGCAAGTTTGCAAAGCAAGGGTTATAATGCCCGTAATAATCGTTACAAAAACTAAACTCAGATAACAAATTTTTAAATAAGGCGAAATTGCATTTAAACCTAAAAGACCAATTTCGTTAATAGTGCCATTTGCATTTTGGGCGAACAATGGCAAAAACAGCAGCGAAGAAGCAGCAATATCAAGCAGACCGAAAACCAAATCACGCAAATTGTTTTGTTTTAGATTGTTTTCTTTTTGAGCTAAATCTAAAATTTCGTCGGTAGAAAGTAACTCATCAACCGTTATTTCAAACAATTCTGCAATTTGTTTTAGCGATTCAATATTAGGGTAACCGCGCCCCGATTCCCACTTTGAAACAGCGGTACGGGAAACATAAAGCTTTTTGGCAAGTTCTTCTTGTGTTAATTCCTTTTGTTTTCGCAAATTTTGTAATTTTTCGTTAAAATCCATAGTAAAACTCTTTTCAGTGATAACTTTTATAAAAATATTATCATAAAAATTCAAAACTTTCAACATATTAAAAACCGTTGGCTTCAAACCAACGGTTTTTGTTAAATTAAAGTTCTGTAAAATCGGTGTAAACCTTATCGAACAAAGCTATGAATGATTCTCTTTCAAAAATATTTTTATCAATGGTTTTATGGCTTACAAACACCTTTTCATCAATAGGTGTATTGTGGGCGAGAAGCAACCAATTTTCAGGCATATTATTAGGTTGCACGAAAATGAGCTTATCAAATTCCGAAATACCAACCAAACGATGCCATTCGTGTTGCATATTGATAATATTGCTTGCCTTAGTGATAGTAATTTTGCCTTTTTGCAAGCGTGAATAAATCTTTTTAAGCTTGCGGTGGTTTACGTTGGGGGCCATATCATTAATCAAAATACGAACGTTTTTGTTGATATCTTCAAGAACTTGCTTTTGGTGAGCATCGGTGGGCTTACCGCTTAACAAGGTAATATCGTATTTATCGTAATCAATAGTATCAAAATACTTAATAAGTCTTGATTTATTTGTAAAATTGGTGGTGAAATCTGCCATAATAAGAATTTTCTTCTTATCGGTAGTGCAGGAAACTGTCTTGCAAGGCTTACCAAAGAAGATATCATCAATAACACGGTCACAAACCTTGCCGTCTTCCTTAGAACAGCACCAATCAAACATTTTTGAATAATTATCGGCGTAATCCTTTTTAACCTGTTCGATATTGTTGATGTAATCGGCAATATCTTCAAGATTTTCACTTACAGGGCCCGGAAGCTCGTCAAGTGAAATGTAAAGACCACGGTTTTCGGAATAATCAGCCAAGTCGGGAACATAGAAAAGGATTGGCTTGCCTGTGCTTAAGAAATCAAAGAAGATACTTGAATAGTCGGAAATCAAGATATCAACCGCGGGGAGAAGCTCGTTTGTGTCAACGGTAAAGGGAATACAAATCTTGCTTAATTCCTTATCCATACTAATTGCGCGGTAGATAAAGTAGTGAACACGCAAATAAACCTCAAATTCGTCAGAATTAATGCGGTTCTTAAGGATTCTGACAGCATCTTTAAGCTCGGTTAAATCGATATTAACCGAATTGTAAAGCTTGCCCTTCCAAGTAGGAGCGTAAACCACAATCTTTTTATCGGTTTTAATGCCGAATTTTGCTAACTTTTCTAACGATTGCTCGCGGGTGAAGGTCTTTGTTGTATCGGTACGAGGTAGGGGTTCGTCCAAAAGCTTACCGCCGTATAAGCCGTAAAACATATAAGCGGTTTTAAACATCTTTTCGGCTGTGAAGTGGTTTGCGCCGATAACGTGTGTAGCATTAAGGAAGTTACGCACGATGTTTTCGGTTGCGTTAACCCTTTGACCAATTCTTTCATAACCCATAACCTTTAGCGGAACGCCGTGCCATGTGTTAATATAGATTTGTTCGGGACGTTTACCATAATACATAGGAACGGATGAGTTAGATACCAAATACTTTGAAATTGAAAGATATTTGGCATACTTTTTGGTGTAACGGCGAACAAAAACCACGTTGGGATATTTTGCAAATTCGTTTAGATTTTCTTTAGCGATTTTCGGGTTATTAATTGTCCAAACAAACTTGTAATTTTTAAATTCATCGCGTGAAATTAAGTTTTTAAAGAGCGCGCGGGGGCTATCTAATATACCTAGACCGCTGAATGCATCAAAGAAAACGTAGTTATCTTTGATAGGAAGCTTAACGTATCTATTGGTAGCTGTTCTGATAACGTTGTTTTGAATACGCTTTGCGAAACGGTTGAACTTTTTAAGAATCTTTTTCTTTAACTTCTTGCAGAACTTCTGAATCTTATAAACAAGGAGTGCGCGCACACCGCGTTTACGCTTGGGAGCAATCGCCTTGGCCTTATAAGTCACAGGATGCTTTTCCATATACTTAAAGGGATTAACGGGTTTGCTATCAAGGTTTTCAGGGGTGATAACGTATTTCTTTTTGGCCTTGTATTTAGCCATACGAATATTTTCAGAAAGCTGTAAAGCCTGAATTTCTTCCACAAGGGCGATAACTTCGGGTTCTTTTACATTGCTTAACAATTTGTTATCAATAGCAAAGAAGTGCTTACTTTGTCTATCCTTAATTCGCGGTAAAGCGTTATAGTCGCCGTAAACACGTTCCAAAATCTTATCCGAAAATTCGGGGATAGGGTATTTACCGCCTGCAAAGGGAACGTAGGTAGGTTTGCCGAAATATTCTCTCTTAAAGGTTTCCTTTTTGGTGGAATAAAGGCTTGAAAAAACGGTTGCATACTTACTGTCATCATTATTGGTGGCAGTCATAAGACCGTTGATTTGCTTATGTAAAGAAGCGTAAGAACGGAATTTGCCGTAAAATTTAAGCGGGTAGTAGATAGTAAGCTTTCTTTTTAAGGTTTTGTACCAAGAAGATTGGTGAAGACCTGATTTTATCCAAAGTGTGCGGCGTAATAATTGAATAAGGTCTCCACGCTTGATAAGTTCGCGTGAAGAATCATCGGGAACATAGTCGATAGGCATAATATCAACTGTGGGGCCTGCGTTAAGAGCGATACCCTGAAGACGCTGTTTAACGTAGGGAACAGTACGTGTCATTTGCACGTGGGAGAAAATGGTCCAATGCTTTGGATTGGTTTCAGGAGTGTCAACCACATAGCCTTCAGGTAAGCCTGTTTTTGCCAATTCGAAGAATTTTTCATAATCTTCACGGGGCATAAAAAGGTCGATATCGTCATCCCACGGAATAAAACCTTCGTGGCGTACCGCACCTAAAAGGGTGCCTTCGCCAAGATAATATTTTAAATTGTGCTTTTTGCAAAATTCATCAATAACTTCAAGAATTTCGAGAACGTAGTTTTGAAGCATTTGCAAATACATATAATCGGGCGCGGTCATATTGAGCTGTGTGCCGTCTGGCAAAATAACCTTGCCGTCGCTTTGTGTAACTTTAAAATCTCTATTAATATTCACAATACTGACCTCCCTTAATCTTTAGTGATTTTTTCGCGGATTTGGGTGCTGTTGGTTTCCTTAGTGTAGGGGAAGTAGATAATTTTAACACCCAAGGGGTTAAGCACCGATTCATAGTGGTTAAAGCGTTCGGTACCCTTATAGTCAGAACCTACGAAAAGAAAATCATATTTGAAATCGTCATAAGCATCCAAGTCGGATTG
>JAZRBQ010000177.1:0-3693 GCA_045635145.1 Acutalibacteraceae bacterium
TTTTCGGCGAAGAAGCCCGCAAAGCTTTACAGTCCGGTGTTGACCAATTGGCAAATGCCGTTAAGGTTACATTAGGCCCCAAAGGCAGAAACGCCGTATTGGATAAAAAATTCGGTGCACCGCTGGTTACTAACGACGGTGTTACAATCGCAAAAGAAATTGAATTGGATAACCCCTTTGAAAATATGGGTGCACAGCTTGTAAAAGAGGTTGCTACTAAAACCAACGTTATTGCAGGTGACGGTACTACCACAGCTACCGTTCTTGCTCAAGCAATTATTTGCGGGGGTATGAAAAACGTGGCTGCTGGTGCTAACCCGATGGTGCTTAAAAAAGGTATTAACCTTGCGGTAAAAACTGTTACAGATACAGTAATTGCTAACTCTAAAAAGGTTACAGGCAGTGAAGATATCGCACGTGTTGCAACTGTTTCTTCGGGTGATGAAGTTATTGGTAATTTAATTGCCGAAGCAATGGCTAAGGTTACTGCCGATGGTGTTATTACGGTTGAAGAATCTAAAACCGCTGAAACCTACTCCGAAGTGGTTGAAGGTATGCAGTTTGACCGTGGTTATATCACACCTTATATGGTTACCGATACCGAAAAAATGGAATCTGTTTTAGATGATGCGGTAATTCTTATAACTGATAAGAAAATTTCAAATATTCAGGAAATTTTGCCTGTTTTAGAACAAATTGTAAATGCGGGTAAAAAGTTGTTAATCATCGCTGAAGATATTGAAGGCGAAGCCCTTTCAACCCTTATTGTAAATAAGCTTCGCGGCACCTTCACTTGCGTTGCTGTAAAGGCTCCCGGCTTTGGTGATAGACGTAAGGAAATGCTTCGCGACATCGCTATTTTAACAGGCGGTGAGGTTATTTCCGAAGAGTTGGGTCTTGACCTTAAGGAAACTCAGATGTTCCAACTTGGTCGTGCCCGCCAAATCAAGGTTTCTAAGGAAAACACAATCATTGTTGATGGCGCAGGCGACAGTAATGCAATCGCAGCACGTATTGCTCAAATTAAGAACGAGCTCGCAGTTACTACCTCTGATTTTGACCGTGAAAAATTGCAGGAAAGACTTGCTAAACTCGCAGGTGGTGTTGCAGTTATTAAGGTTGGCGCCGCAACCGAAATTGAAATGAAAGAAAAGAAACTTCGTATTGAAGACGCTCTTTCAGCTACAAAGGCGGCTGTTGAAGAAGGTATCGTAGCAGGCGGCGGTGTGGCTTTAATTAACGCGATTCCCGCAGTTGCAAAACTTGTTGATACAGTAGATGGTGACGTTAAAACCGGTGTTCAAATTGTATTAAAGGCATTGGAAGCGCCTATCCGTCAAATCGCTTACAATGCAGGTCTTGAAGGCTCTGTTATTATTGAAAAAATCATTACAAGCGGTAAGGTAAACTACGGCTTTGACGCTTATAATGAAGTTTATACCGATATGCTTGAAGCAGGTATTGTTGACCCGACCAAGGTTACCCGTTCAGCCCTTTTAAATGCCGCAAGTGTGGCATCAATGGTGCTTACAACCGAAAGCTTGGTTGCAGATAACCCCGAAGATGCAGCATTGGCAGCACAAGCTGCTGCAGCAGCCGCAGGCGGCGGAATGTATTAATAGAAAAAGTCCCGACGAAAAGTCGGGACTTTTTAGTTAATAAGTAATAGTGAAAAGTGAAGAAGTAAGGTGTGCCTACGGCACGAATGTAAAAGTTTTAGCAGGGCAATTTCTTTAAAATCGCTTGGTTTACCTTGCTTTTGTTACTGAATAAAAGTGAAATTGTAATAATTTCAACTGCGGTCATAAGGGCTACAAAGGGTAAACGACCTACAAAAACCACCCAAAAAGCATCTAAACCGTTTCTGTAAAGAACCGATATAAATATAGTGTTAATAACCAATGATGTAGTAATTTTATTTATGAGTGTAGCCAAAGTGATTCGCAAAATGGTTGCCTTTTTGTAAAGGAAAACGGCTAAAATAAAGCCTACTAACATATTTGTGAGGGTGTAACCTACAAAATAAGGGCCAAAGGGTTTGATAAGGGCGCCGATAAGGTCACCTAAGCCCCCAACTGCTACCGCATAAGGAACACCAAGATAGCAAGCGGCGAATGCAACGGTAATAAAACCGAAACTTATATTATTGTTCCACACCGAATAACTTGGCATAAAGCGTTCTAAAATGATGTTAAGCGCAATTAAAATGCCTGTTAAAATGATTTTGAATAACTGATTTTTTTTCATAAAAATAAACCTCCTATTACCCGTATTGTCGATAAATAGGAGATTTAATCTTCATAATTATTGACAGCGGGATGCGACAACCAAACCGCGGGAAAAACCTTCGTTTTTGCGGCAACTCCCCGTCCGCAAAACACTTAACGCTCGGTTATCTACTCTGTTTTGATATGTTAATTATAGTGAAATGTATTGATTTGTCAAGTTTTATTCGCCCAAAAGTTTGGTATCTCTTGCGTAAAAGAATATGTACTGCTGTGCAATACCGGCATAATCTTCGGCTTCTTTTGGCAAATCACCGGCGAAAAGTGTTTCCATAGCACGTTTAATCCATACGTCTTTTGGGAAGGCTTTTACTTGCTTATGAGAGAATAAAAGGCAACAATCGGCAACTTTTGGACCAACACCTACAATTTTCATAAGTTCGTTACGAGCATCGTCGAGCGTCATATTTTTAAGTTCGTTTAAATCAACTTCACCGCTTGCAACCTTTTTGGCGGCGTCGAGTAAATATTTTGCTCTAAAACCGCTTCTAAGCGGCGCCAAATCTTCGAGCGTTAAACTCGCCATTTTTTCAGCGGTGGGGAAGGTGTAATAACCGTTTTTGTCTTCGCCAAAATTCTCGCAAAGACGCTCTATAATGCCTTTTATACGCTTTATATTGTTGTTTTGAGAAATGATAAACGAGCATAAGGTTTCAAAAGGCTCTTGGTTTAAAATGCGAATACCGTATGAATATTCACAGGCTTTTTTTAGCGTTTCATTTTGGCTTAAAACATCAACTATATTTTTGTAATTGCGATCTAAATCAAAGTAATCGCGCCAGATATTTTCGAATTCTTCAGGTGTTGTGTTATATAAGAGCACCGCGCCATCTTGCAATTTTTCGAGTTCCAAAAACTTTCCAAATGCAACACCTTGCCATATTCCGTCTGTTTCTTGCCAACGAAAAGCCTGACCGCAGTCAAGTGTGTGTGGAAGGTCAAATTCTTCAATACCATAGATATAAATGTTGTTATTTTTATATTCAAAATTAAACATAGAATCAACTCCATATTTGCATTATATAATTTTTGTGTTATAATATCAATAAAAAATGTAAAGGAAAATTTTTATGCGTCAAGATATTTGTACTATTCCGATTAGCGAAGTTTTTGAAGTTAACGACGGTTGTCCGATTTGCCGTATGCGTGAAACTATTGAAAAACGCATTGTTGATTACATAATGGGCGCCGCCATGATGGAGCCTGACGTTCGTATTGAAACCAATAAATACGGCTTTTGTGAACGGCATTTTGATATGATGCTTAACACACGAGGAAGACTTCAATTAGCTCTTGTTTTGGAGTCACACGTGAACGAAATCAGCAAAAATATTTTCGAAAAAAAGCCTTTTAATTCGGCATCTAAAAAGAAGGATAAGGCGGAAAAGCGCGCAAACACCGCCAATGT
>JAZRBQ010000178.1:0-5356 GCA_045635145.1 Acutalibacteraceae bacterium
TACAAGTACTATGGGCTTATTCGAGATAGATGGCAATTACTACTTTGCTGATTGGGGCGGTGTAGTTAAAACTGACGGTAGATATTATGTTGGTACAAGCTATTGCGATTTACCTGCAGGAATGAACTACACATTCGGCGCTGACGGCAAAATGCTTAATGGTATAGTAGAAATAGATAATGAGTTATACCTTTATATAAACGGTACTACAAGTGCTATGGGTTTATTTAAGGTGGATAATGATTACTACTTTGCCGATTGGGGTGGTGTAGTTAAAACTGACGGTAGATACTATATAAGCGATAGCCACTGCGATTTACCTGCAGGAATGAACTATACATTCGGTGCAGATGGTAAAATGCTTAATGGTATAGTAGAAATAGATAATGAGTTATACCTTTATATAAACGGTACTACAAGTGCTAGAGGTCTATTTAAAATAGGTGAAGATTACTATTTTGCTGATTGGGGTGGCACAATAAGAAGTAATGGTAAATACTATGTGAGTGAAACTTATTGCGACCTTGCAGCAGGCGTTGAATACACCTTTGGCGCTGATGGCAAAATGCTTAACGGATTTGTTACAAAGGATGACGGCATCTATTATTACCAAAATGGTATTGCAGCAACCCCCGGTATTATTGAGGTAGAAGGTAACTACTACTTTGCTCACACTAACGGTAAGCTTATTACTAGCCAAACCTTCTATGTTTACGAAGGCAACGGTTATACCATTTGTATGGAATACACCTTTGATGAAACAGGCAAAATAATTGCATAAAAAATACCGCGAAGCTTTATAGCTTCGCGGTTAAATTTTTTTATCTTTTATATTACGTATCCACCGTTTACACCAAGTATTTGACCTGTGATATAATCGGCGTTTTCACTGGCAAGGAAGTAAATTGCTTGGGCTACTTCGTCGGCAGTACCCATTCGTCCTAAGGGAATAGACTCAACAAAATCGTTTAATTCTTCAACCGAAAGGTTGCTGTTCATTGAGGTTTCGATAAGACCGGGTGTTACTGCGTTAACGGTAATGCCGCTGGGGGCTAGTTCTTTGGCTAGGGCTTTTGTAAGACCAATTATACCCGCTTTTGAAGCGGAATATGCCACTTCGCAAGAAGCACCGGTTTCGCCCCACATTGAAGAAATATTTATAATTTTACCCGATTGTTGATTAACCATTACTGGAGTGACTGCTTTGCAGCAGTTGAAAGCGCCCTTAAGGTTGATATCAAGTATTCGGTCGTAGTCAATTTCGTCGGTTTGAGTGATAAGACCTTGGAAGGCCACACCTGCGTTATTTACAAGCACGTCAATGCTGCCGTATTTATAAAGCGTTTCTTTAACTAAAAGTTCGACTTCAAGACGGTTGGCAACGTTAAGCTTTTGTGCTGTTACTGAAAATCCGTTAGAAGCAAGCGAACGCGCAAGCAAGGTGGCAGATTCGTAAGATTCATTGTAGGTTATAACAACGTTGTAGCCCTTTTGCGCAAAAAGTATCGCTGTAGCCGCACCGATACCCTTTGAAGAGCCTGTAATTATCGCGGTTTTTTTCATATTATCATCTCCAAAAAAAGTATAACATAAAATCCCATAAATTTAAAGAGTTAATTTAACAAAATTTGCGTGAATTGTGGCTTAAACAGGGGATTTTTTTGCATTTTTTGGTTGATAAATTTAATAAAATATGTTATGATAAAATGAATAATATTTTAAGGAGTTGTTAGTGTGGCTGATAAGCGTCCAATCGGTGTATTTGATTCAGGACTTGGCGGATTGACAGTTGTTAAAGAAATAATAAAACAACTTCCAAATGAAGATATAATTTACTTTGGTGATACAGGTGGGGTACCTTACGGTACGCGCAGGGTTGACACTATAAAAAAGTATGCAATAGAAGACGAAAGATTTTTACTTAAGAATGACGTTAAGCTGATTGTAGCGGCTTGCGGTACGGTGTCTTCGGTAGCAGGTGATACAGCGAAGTCTTTGCCCGTACCTTTTTTTGAAGTGGTATCCCACGCGGCAAAAGAAGCTGCAAAGGTGACCCGTAACAAAAAAATAGCGGTTATCGGCACTAACGCAACTGTTAAAAGCGGTCAGCACAAGGCTGAGATTTTGAAGGTCGATTCTACAATTTCGGTTATAAATTGTGCCTGCCCTTTGTTTGTGCCTTTGGTAGAAGCCGGATGGTATAAAGCAGATGACGTAATTGTTTTAGAAACGGTTAACCGTTACTTACAGCCGATAATTGAATTTGGCGCCGACACTTTAATTTTGGGTTGCACACATTATCCTGTGTTAGAAAGCGCTATTCAAAAGGTTTTGGGTAATGGTGTTACTCTTATTAATGCAGGTACAACAACTGCAAAAGCAGTTGCCGAATTTTTAAAGGAAAATGATATTGAAAATCAAAACGGCGGCGAACGCAGGTTTTATGTAAGCGATAAGCCCGCTTTCTTTAAAGAACAGGCAAGTGTGCTTTTGAGCGAGAATATTGACGCTGCGATGATTGAAAAGGTGGATATAAGCAATTTATGATAAAGGACGTTATAATTGATATTAAAACCGAGCAAACGGCCAATGGCGATACCGATTTAATTGAATTCACAACCGATGGTAGATTTGGTTTTAAAGACGGCAGTTATTTTATTGCCTACGATGAAAGCAAATTATTAGAGGTTGAGGGCGAAGTTAAAACCACAGTTTTTGTAAGACCTGATAATTCGGTTGTGCTTCAACGACGAGGTGCTTACAACAGCAGAATGATTATCGAAAAGGGTGTTAGAAACAACTGTTTTTATTCGACACCTGTCGGTGAACTCTCGCTTGGGATTTTCGGTGAAAAGGTTAAGGCTGATTTAACCGATAACGGCGGTACGGTTTTGATGAATTACAGTATTGATACAAATATGCACTTGCTTAGCCAAAATCAAGTTAAAATATCTATTAAAGAGGTAAATTAAAATGTCAGTAGTAGTAAATAAAGCAAAAGAAGAAATTAAAAATATTATTGTGAATGCTACAAACGCCGCAATGGCTGACGGTAGTCTTCAACAAGCGGAATTAACCGATTTTACAATCGAAGTTCCTGCTAACCGTACTCACGGTGACTATGCAATAAATGCCGCAATGGTTTGGTCACGCCTTTTCAGATGCGCACCACGCCAAATTGCTGAAACCATTTTAGCGCACGCTAATTTTGAAGGCAGTTATATCGAAAAGTGCGAAATTGCAGGTCCCGGTTTTATAAATCTTTTCTTATCACAAAAATATTATGCCGATATCGTGGCTGACGTAGAAGAAAAGGGAGAAAACTACGGTAAGAGTGATTACGGTAAGGGTGAACGCGTGCTTGTGGAGTTTGTATCGGCCAACCCCACAGGACCTATGCATATAGGTAACGCGCGTGGCGGTGCTTTGGGCGACTGCTTGGCGGCTGTTATGGCGGCGGCTGGTTATTATACCGAAAGAGAGTTCTACATCAACGATGCAGGTAACCAAATTAACAAGTTTGGCTTGTCACTTGATTTAAGATATTTACAGCTTTACAAAGACGGTATTGAAATGCCTGAAGATTCCTACCACGGCGAAGATATTAAAGCTCACGCGAAAGCATTTGCCGAAATCCACGGCGACAGCTTTGTTGAAAAAAGTGAACAAGAGCGCAGAAAAGCTTTGGTTGAGTTCGCATTACCTAAAAATATCGCAGGACTTGAAACCGACCTTTTGAAATACCGCATTAAATATGACACTTGGTTCCGTGAAAGCACACTTCATAACAACGGCGAAGCTAAAAGAATTATTGAACTTTTGAAGGAAAGCGGTCATACTTATACTCAAGAAGACGCTTTGTGGTTCAAGGCTACCGACTTTGGTTGTGATAAGGACTTTGTGCTTGTTCGTGCAAACGGTGTTCCGACCTATGTTGTGCCCGATATTGCTTATCATTACAACAAGCTTGTAACTCGTAAATTTGATAAAGCTATCGATATTTTGGGTGCTGACCACCACGGTTACGTTCCGCGTCTTAAAGCCGCTTTGACCGCTTTGGGTGTTGATGCTTCCCGTTTAGACGTTGTACTTATGCAAATGGTACGCTTGGTGCGTGACGGCGAAGTTATTAAGGCTTCTAAGCGTTCCGGTAAGGCAATTACCTTAGTAACCCTTTTGGATGAAGTACCGATTGATGCAGCAAGATTCTTCTTCAATCTCCGCGAGCCTAACAGTCACTTTGACTTTGACTTGGATTTGGCGGTAAACGAATCTAACAGCAACCCTGTTTACTACGTTCAGTACGCTTACGCGCGTATTTGCAGTATTTTACGTAATTTAGCAGGTGAGGGAATCGAAAACAAGCCTTGCGAAGATAAGCAGTTAATGCTTTTAACCGCACCCGAAGAAAAAGAACTTATTCTTCATATTGCGGCGCTTACAAACGAAATTGTAGCATCGGCTAAGGCTTACGACCCTGCAAAAATTACCCATTACGTGCAAGAACTTGCTACCAAATTCCACAAGTTCTATGCCGCTTGCAGAGTAAAGGGCATTGATGAAGATTTAATGCAAGCAAGGCTTTCACTCTGCGCAGCAACCGCTATCGCAATCAAAAATGTATTAACACTTTTAAAAATTGATGCTCCTGAAAAGATGTAAGGTGATATTATGAAAAACCGTAAAATGAACTTAACAATGCTCATGGACCTTTATGAGCTTACCATGGCAAACGGAATTTTCACAAGTGATATGAAGGATAAAATCACATATTTTGATATGTTCTTCCGTCGAGTACCCGATAATGGCGGTTATGCTATTATGGCAGGTCTTGAGCAGTTGATTGAATATATGCAGGACTTGCATTTTGATGATGACGATATTGCATATTTAAGAGGTTTAAATCTATTTTCCGGTGAATTTATAGATTATTTAAAGGACTTTAAGTTTGATTGTGACGTTTGGGCTGTTCCTGAAGGTACCGTAATATTCCCGCAAGAGCCGATTGTTACTGTTCGCGGTAATGCAATGCAGGCGCTTATGCTTGAAACAATGGTTTTGCTTACTATAAACCATCAGTCACTTATTGCAACAAAGGCTAATCGTATTGTGCGTGCCGCAAAGGGAAGACCTGTTATGGAATTCGGAGCACGCCGTGCTCACGGTAACGGCGCGGCATATTACGGCGCTAGAGCGGCTATTATTGGCGGTTGTACAGGTACTTCCTGTGTGCTTACAGGTAAGGATTTTGACGTTAAGGTAAGCGGTACAATGGCACACAGTTGGGTGCAATTATTCCCCGATGAATACACCGCCTTCAAAACCTATGCTGAAAAGTATCCCGATAGCTGCCTTT
>JAZRBQ010000179.1:0-11710 GCA_045635145.1 Acutalibacteraceae bacterium
AGTGAACACACAGTTGTCTGTGAGTTTTAATTTAATTTAGTAAAGCCCCCTCACAAGAGGGGGCTTGTTTTATGTGGTTGGCTTGTACAATAATTTATAAAATTATTGAATAAATGATGATATTAAAGTATAATATTAAAAAAACAAAACGGAGTAATATAATGCAAAATATTTGGAGTAGTGAATACACCCTAAGGGCTAATGATTTTGATAAATACGACCGTATTTTGCCGTCGTCGGTGCTTAGCATTTTTCAGGATGCGGCGGGTAGGCACGGCGAGCAAATCGGCGTTGGTTTTACAAAAATGCTTGAACACAACTACCTATGGGTGATTGTGCGCGTTAAGTTTAAAATTGTAAAGCAACCCAAACGTTACCAAAAGGTGAACATAAAAACCTGGCCGTTCGAGCCTAAGCGCTTTAGCTACCGCCGTGAATATTTAATTACCGATGAATCGGGCGAAACCCTTATAATAGGCAGTTCCGAATGGGTGATTATCGACAGCGTTAAGCGTAATCTTGTTTCGGCGCCGAATTTATATAACATTAACGGCGAATATTATGAAGAAATGATGCTCGATAAGAAAATCGCAAAAGTGCCCGATTTTGAAGCCACGGGCGAACCTTACGTTGTAACACCAAGCTTTACCGAGCTTGACCTTAACAACCACGTAAACAACACAAAATATGCAAACTACGTTTTGGATGCTGTAAGCCCCAATGAAGACGATATTTTAAAGACCTTCCAAATCGACTACCGCAAAGAAGTTTTAGAAGGCGAGCCGCTTCAAGTATTTTACACAAGGCAAGACGGTGGTATTTTAGCAAAAGGCTTAAACAAAAACGACGATATTATGTTTGCTTGTAAATTAGGGATGGAATAAAAAATAAACCGACAAGTCTAAACTTGTCGGTTTTTGTTATTAGAATATACTATAACTTACAACCAAGCTTGCGAATACGATAGAAACCATTGAAAGAAGCTTGATAAGAATGTTAATAGCAGGACCAGAAGTATCTTTGAAGGGGTCGCCTACGGTGTCGCCAACAACTGCGGCTTTGTGTTGGTCGCTACCTTTACCGCCGTGAACACCGCTTTCGATGTATTTCTTAGCGTTATCCCAAGCACCGCCTGAGTTAGACATAAAGATTGCAAGTAAGAAACCACTTACGGTAGCGCCTGCAAGCATACCAACAACACCCGTAAAGCCGAGTACCATACCAACGATTACAGGAGCGATAACAGCTACAACGGTGGGTAATACCATTTGACGAAGACTTGCCTTTGTGCAAAGGTCAACGCAAGAAGCATAGTCGGGTTCTGCTTTACCTTCCATAAGGCCTGTGATTTCTTTAAACTGACGACGAACTTCAACAACAACCGATTGTGCAGCCTTACCAACAGATTCCATAGTTAAAGCAGCAAATACGAAGGGAAGACATGCGCCGATGAATAAACCAACCAAAACGGTGGGGTTTGTAAGGTCGAACACGGTAACAATTTCTTTACCTGCAGTGTGTGCTACTTCCTTAACCTTGTCGATATAAGAAACCATAAGTGCCAAAGCGGTTAAAGCAGCCGAGCCGATTGCAAAGCCCTTACCGGTAGCTGCGGTGGTGTTACCAAGTGAGTCAAGAGCGTCGGTTCTTTCTCTAACCTTTTCGTCAAGGTTTGCCATCTGAGCAATACCGCCTGCGTTATCGGCAACAGGGCCGTAAGCGTCGGTTGCCAAGGTGATACCAAGGGTTGAAAGCATACCAACTGCTGAAAGTGCAATACCGTAAAGACCGGTAGATGCAGATGCACCGCCACCCGATACGAAGTATGAAACCATAATACAAATTGCAACGATTACAATGGGGAGAAGGGTTGAAAGCATACCAAGACCTAAACCGCCGATAATAATGGTAGCACTACCGGTTTCGGATTTGTCGGAAAGCTTTTTGGTAGGACCGTAGGAGTCGGATGTGTAGTATTCGGTAACCTTACCGATAAGTACACCTGCGATAAGACCTGCAATAATTGCAAAGTAAAGACCGATGGTGTTTTTGCCGTCGAGCATAAACCATACAATCGGGAATGAAAGAAGCGCAATAACAACAGCACTGAAGTTTGTGCCGCGGCTAAGTGATGCCAAAAGCTGACGTTGTGTAGCGCCTTCTTTGGTTCTTACAAATACAGTACCAACGATTGAGCAAAGAATACCTAAAGTTGCAATAAGAAGGGGAACGCTGATTGCGTTGAACGACTTTTCGCCAAATGCGGAAACACCTAACGCCATAGCAGAGATGATAGAACCAACGTAAGATTCATAAAGGTCGGCACCCATACCTGCAACGTCACCAACGTTGTCACCTACGTTATCGGCAATAACAGCGGGGTTACGTGGGTCGTCTTCAGGGATACCTGCTTCAACCTTACCAACAAGGTCGGCACCAACGTCGGCAGCCTTTGTAAAGATACCGCCGCCAACACGTGCGAAAAGTGCCATAGAAGAAGCACCCATACCGAATGTAAGCATTGCTGCAGTAATTTCGGAAGCGGGAAGTTTGAATACAAACTTTAAGAGTATCATCCAGATAGAAATGTCTAAAAGGCCTAAACCAACAACGGTGAAGCCCATTACAGAACCTGCCGAGAATGCAACACGAAGCCCCTTGTCAAGACCTGTGATACAAGCATTTGCAGTTCTTGCATTTGCGGCGGTTGCTATCTTCATACCAACAAAGCCTGAAAGCGCCGAGAAGAAACCACCTGTAATAAATGCGAAGGGTACAAACCAAGTAAGTAAGCCTGCGGCTGCCATACCTAAAAGTACAACAAACATGATTGCAAAGAAGATGATTACAACCTTGTATTGTCTTTTAAGGTAAGCGTTTGCACCTGTTCTGATGGATTTGGAGATTTTTTGCATTAATTCGTTACCTTCGCTAAATTTTAAAACCTTTAGCGCGGTAGCAATTGCAAACACAATCGCCAAGATTGAGCCTGCAAGGGTGAAGAATGCTGCATAATCTTTTAAAAACTGTAGCATAAAACCAAACCTTTCTGTGTTAAAATTTTAACCAATTAATATAGTTTAATATTTTACTCCGTTAAAGTGTCAATGTCAAGGCGTGAAATTAAATAAAAAAATTTTTGTACATAAGAAACATAAACCGGTAATTCAACTCCCGGTTTGTTGACTAAATACACCATATAATATATAGTAAAAGTGAAAGGAGAATACCAATGGACCAAATAAAAATAGGAAAATTTATTGCAAACCGCCGAAAAGAGCAAAATTTAACCCAAATGCAGTTAGCAGAGAAGCTTTCTATTACCGATAGAGCAATTTCAAAATGGGAAAGGGGTAAATCCTTGCCGGACTCGTCTATTATGCTTGAACTTTGTAATGTTCTGGGTATCAGTGTTAATGATTTATTATGTGGCGAAGTAGTTGCAATGGATAATTACAACAAAGAATTAGAGAACAATTTGATTGAGATGATTAAGCAAAAAGAACAGGCAGACAAAAGATTGTTATCTGCAGAAGTGTTTACAGGCATTACAGCGACGCTCGTTCTTTTCGCTTTGATATTTGTTGCCGCTTTTGCGCAAATGTCAAATGGATTAAGAATTACACTTATTGTATTTGGATTTGTTTTGTTCTTAGCGGGTTGCTTTTATGCACTGCGTATGGAGCAAGTGGCAGGATATTATACATGTAAAGAATGCGGACACCAATATGTACCAACATATAGAGCCGTTGCTATGGCTCCTCACATGGGCAGAACAAGATATATGAAGTGCCCTAAGTGCCACCAAAAATCCTGGCATAAAAAGGTTATAAGTAAGGAATAAAATCATAAAAACGGACTACGCAAAAGTAGCCCGTTTTGAATTAAAAAGAGTATTTTAAGACCTTAGAAATCCAGTTGTTTTTACAGCGATTAATCAAAAATTCTATTAATAAATAAATGCCAATACAAATGAAAATTTTTACCATATAAGTAATTGGAACACAGGTTTTGTGAAAAATAAATTTAAATAGTGCGCCAATTATTCTTCCTACGGCGCCGTGAGTTACGAATATGATGGTGCTACATCTTCTTATATTTATAGAATATTTGACGCTTATGGCGGGGCAATTTTTTATAATTCCAAAAATGCCGATACAAAATGGCATAAGCATAAAATAGCAGTCATTGTTAAATGTTCCGTTAAGATTTTTAACAAGCATTGATTCTATAAAGAGGAGAATCCCTGAAACAATGGCGATTGCTATATAAATAAATTTGTTGCCTTTAAAGGTTTTTTCGGCAAAGCATTTACCAATAATCAGCCATGCTACCGCAACAACGAAACTGTTAGGTATTGGGGAAATGTAATTTGTGAATCCAGAATAAAGAAAATAAGTAATTTCGTTTTCGGCTATAAGTTGTGGATAACTTGAAGATATTGTAGCTACAATGTAAAGCAAGCTAGCTAATGCGATTAATAGAGCGTTGGGAAGTTTTCGCAATAGAAAGAAAATTACTAGTGTGCCGTATATAGTAGCGACAATATACCACGAAGCAGTAAATGTGCCGTTTAATAATAGATATTTTAAAAATACAAATATCCCCTTAATAATTCCGTGACCAAATAAAAGGTCTCTTCGTATGTAAAGGAAGATGGGAAGTAGGCAAATAAACCAAAATGCATATAATAAAATATTTCTTATTATAAAATTTTTAAGGAATGTTTTTTGTTGGGAATAGTTACTTGCGCAATTGAGTTTAGAAAAGAAAAAGTATCCCGACATTATAAAGAATAGGGGCACAGCAATTCTAATCCATGGAGATAAAACGTGAATTAAAAGGTTTGAGTGAATAGCGACTACAAAAAGAGACAAAACGATTTTGAGAATATCAAATCTAGAATCAGTAGGTTTGCTTTTGATAACGTTATTTACGGTCATTGATTTTTCACTTTCTTTTAATAAAATATCGTTAGTTAGGATGGCATTTCGTCAATTGTTTTAACGTATCGCATCATACCGCTCCAAAAATAGTCGGTCGCGAACAAGGGATAATTTTCCGCGGGAATATAAACAAAACAGTCATTAGGCATATTAGCAACTGCGCTTGTGTTAAAAGGCAGGGCTTCGGGGTTGCGGTAATTTTCAATAATGCGAAGTGTCGGGCAACCGTTTAATGAATCGGGAGTGATGCTTTTAAGGTTGGAATCCTTATTAATAATAACGTGCTCCAACACCTTGGATTTTGCAAAAGCATTATCTTCGATAACTAATACGGGTTTACCTTCGTTGCTATGTGGTATTGTAAGTGTTTTTTCTTGCCTACCTTCTTTTGAAAGACCTATAATAGCAAATCCGCTTTCAAATTCATCGAATTTAAAGTATTTCGCATTTTCGTCTTCCTCAAGATAACTTGAAAAATAATCATCTAGTCGTTTTGGCGGGTCGTACTTTTGGGTTGTGATAGTCTTACCCATTACCTTTGCCAAATCGTCGGCTAAGCGTGAAGTGCGCTCAAGCGCGCCTGTTGAATTTAAGTGAAAGTTGGTATCATAGAAAAAGGCGGAATCCATAATATAATCGTTAAGGTCGCTTAAAATCGGGAAATCAAGTTTTTCACCTAGCGCATTATAAAATTGGGTTTGTTCTTCAGCGGTTGATACTATCGCAGCGGCGTTTATGGGCGAAAAACCGAAATAAACGCTTGCGCCCTTGCGCTCACACTTTTTTGCAAATTTGTTTACATAGTCTATAAATTCACGGTCTAACAAATCGGTAGTTAAGGATACAGGCATTAAGGTATCGTAACCTTTAGGCATTTGGTTAAAGGGTCGGTCAACCTTAATGTCACCATATTCGTTAAAAGAAGCTTTTGCATAAATACCTGTGGGTTGCGGTTTTTGGTTATTGCGGATAAAATCCAATTTTTCGTTTGCAAATTCGGGCATTTTGGCAATAAGCTTGCCGTAGTTCGAAAATCCGACGTCTTTAAGTAAATTCAAATCGCAGTCAATCGCCTGCCACATACTGTGGGCGTTATAATAAAGCGAGTAGGTTTGTGCGTCGGTTTCGGGGCAAATTACTACAATATCGCCTTTATTTATATAATTCTGTGACATATCAAGCATTGCTTTTGTGCCGATGGTGGCATATAGACCGTAGTTTACAACGGGTTTGCCCAAATACTCTTCCATTTTTTTGGAATCAAGCCCAAAAGCCATACTGCTGCCGCCGATAAGGACGATTTTTTCGTCTTCAATAGATTTTAAACGGTTATGCTTGTCGGCAAGTTCGCCCAAAAAGGTTTGGTCGTATTGGCAAGGGGTGGCAAGTGCCGCGAAAGTGATTACACCCAAGGGTGCTATCAATAGAAGTATAACGAGGATGGATATAATTATATTCTTTTTCATATTCGTCCCCGCTTTCTAAAATTGGAAGTAGATAAAGGCACTCGAACCGCCTGCGGCCAAAAGAATAAGCCAAGCAAACATAACTGCCCATATCATATATACACTCGTACCGCCTAAAAGCTTCGCCCCGCTTGATCTTTGATATTGCTTGAGGGTAAGTTTGCGGTCGCACAAAATCATAATAAAAATTGCAAGAATTACAATAATCGCGTTGTTGATTGTAAGACCAAGGTCGGCAATAAAGGTGGATGCGCCAAAGGTTGTAAAGAGGTTGCGAAGTAAAATTAAAAGGTCAGCCGTGTTATTTGCGCGGAAGAAAATCCACGCAAAGCAAACCAAAATAAAGGTTATAGCCGTGCGGAAGAAGCCAACCCCTTTTGATTTAACGTCTAATCCTGCTTTAGCATAAATCGCATTTCGTTTTTTATAAGTAAGGTCGCCTACAACACGGTAAATACCGTGAAGAATACCCCACAAAATAAAGGTCCATTCGGCGCCGTGCCAAAGTCCGCTTACTAAAAATACGATAAATAGGTTTACAAGTTGACGGGCATAGCCCTTGCGGTTGCCACCCAAGGGAATATATAAATAATCCTTAAACCAACTTGAAAGACTAATGTGCCATCTAGCCCAGAAATCGCGGATATTTTGGGCGGAGTAGGGGCGGTCGAAGTTTTGCATTAGTCGGTAGCCCATAATGCGCGCGCAACCGATGGCAATATCGGTATAACCCGAAAAGTCGCAATAAATTTGCACCGCGAAAAGAAGTGTTGCAACAATAATTGCAAGACCTTTGGCATCATGAGGGTTGTTATACACAGCGTTTACGTATTCGGCTACCGTATCGGCAACAACAATTTTTTTGAAAAAACCTGCAAGCATACGCTTGGCACCTATGTATAAATCGTCGGCATTGAATTTATGCTCGGCGTGGAGTTGGGGTAAAAGGTTGTCGGGGCGTTCAATCGGACCTGCAACTAACTGTGGGAAAAAGGACACAAACAAGGCATAATATCCGAAATGATGCTCCGCCTTAATATCACCGCGGAAAACGTCTATACTGTAAGAAAGGGTTTGGAAGGTATAGAAGGATATACCAACAGGCAAAATCAAATTAAGGGTAAAATCGGCACCAAAGAAATCATCAACCGTACCTGCTAAAAAGTTGTAATACTTAAAGAAGAACAGTACCGAAAGAGATGCCACAACCGAAATTATCATCCAAAGTTTTTTGAACTTGGGCTTACTCTCAATCAAAATACCCGAAGCGTAGGAAACACCCGTGGTAAACAAAATTAAGAAAAACAGTTCGGCGTTCCAAGTCATATAAAAATAATAACTTGCAATCAGTAGGGGAATCCATCTATATTTGCGGGGAACAATGAAGTTGAGCACCGCTACTATGGGATAGAAAACTAAAAACTGAATGGAGTTAAAATTCATTTATTCTTCCCCCTTTTCTTTTGGATTGGGCGAAAGAACCAACGATAGCGCGCCTGTAAGTAACACAAGCACCAATACGTCCGAAAGGGTGCCGCCAAATAATAAAATAAGGGTTATTGCCACGGCGTGACCTAAAACACCGATACCCGCAAGTATGGTGTTAAGCAAAGCCGAAAGTTTTCTTTTCTTATTTAATAAAAAGGTAAAAATTTGCAAAGCAAGTAAAAGAACAGGGAACAACACGAAAAGTGGTTGTTCAAAATAAATCATATCCATAAAAAGTCCTTATTTTATGCCGATATTAGCGTTTTTAATGTCTTCAACCAAGTTTTCGGTGTGCATTTTTCTGCCCGTGGTATTTACGTGGTAGTCGGTGTTGTCAAAAACTTCGGCGTTGTAGATATAATCGCGCACGTCCGAAATTAAGGGGCAGTGGATGGTTTCGCTAATCCACTTATTATATGAATCATAAGCATCGTCGTTTTGGCTTGACGCTTCAATGTTGTTTACGTTGTGTGGTGGGTAGCCGAATAAAACGGTAGCGCCTGTATCCTTTGCCTTGTCGATTATACGGTTAAGGTTGGGGATAAACTCTTGCGGAATAACGGTTTCGTTAAAGCGGAAGGTGCCGTTAAGACCTGTTACAAAGTCGGGGGAGTTCATTTTATCGGTTAAGGATGCATTGTCGCCCAAGGTGTCAAGACGGGGGCTGTGGTCATACCAAGAAAGTTCAGCCATTCTAATTGATTGGTCGCAGTATTCACCAATAGCTGTGAAAATGTTGGTGTAGTTAGCAACGTTAATGTTTTCAAAAAGGTTGTAGCAGGTGGAGGTGCCCTGAATGGTAGCGCTGGGCATTTCGGGGTTGCCGTTTACGTGGTAGGCTTGGTCGCCGTATTGCTCGGGGGTAAAGATAACGGTATCGTTTTCGGTAAGGTAGGGAGCAATAGCGTCAAGATAGTAGGCGGTGTTTTGGTTGCCGTTGGTACCAAAGTTTACAACGGTTATATCATCTTCAAAAAGGCTTTCCATATATTTTGTGTCAACGCCGTATAATACGCTGGAACCCGCAATAAAGATAAGGCGTTTTTCGCCGCGGGTATTAAGTAAGCGTTCATATTTAATACCAAAGGTTACAAAGCTGTTGGTATAGCGCGGTGTTTTGCCAGCGCATAAACGAACGGTTTCAATTGGGGTACCGCCCATAAAAGCAGCATCGGTTATTGAATGTAAGCTGTCGTATAAGGTAACGGTTTTAAGGTTTTCGCAAGCTGCAAATGCCTTGGGCGCTACCTCTACAATAGAGGAAGTGATATGCACTTCTTCTATTGCGCTATTGTTTGCAAAGGCGTTGTCGGCAATAGCGGTAATGGTTTTGCCGTCGATTGAACGGGGGATATAAACCACCTTGTCACTGCCTTTATAGGTTGTAATTTTTAAAGAACTGCCGTTTGGTGCTGTTTCAAAATCTGAAGCGGCGGTTTCCTTTGCCCAAACACAGTATAAATGCTGCTCGGTGTTTTCGTCGGGCAATTCGAATCTATAACCGGGGCGGATAAGCTCGCCTGAGCCGTCTTCGTTGAATGAATAGCCCAAAAGCACGTGACCCTCTTTTGTGAAGGTGCCGTCGTCTTCGCGTGCAACAGGCATACTCCAATATTCGTCAGAAAATTCGACTTCGTGTGTTTCTAATTCGTCCGGATGATAGAAAATAGTGTGGGTGCCATTGATATCGATGACGGTGTTTTCTCCGCCGCCTCTGCCAAGGCAGCCTGTAAGGCTTAAGAGCATTGCTAAAACGGTTAAAATGGCTAATAGTTTACGCATAAATTTTCCTCCGTAAGTTTATATTGGATTTTTTTAATAGTATCATAATTTTTAGCAAAACACAATAAAAAATTATTTTTGTGGATTTGTGGGCAAGTTGCACGAATGTTTGTGCTCAAATTTTATGCAGTGTAGGTTGACTTGCACAATAAAAGGTGCTATAATCAAATAGTGATATAACACATAAAACTTTCACTAGAGGAGAAAAACTATGAAAAACTGTCCCAACTGCAATTTAAAATTTGACGATTCTGTAAATTTCTGTAACGCTTGCGGTACTGCACTCGTTGCTGAAGAAGTTACCGTTGTTGCACCTGCTACTGCTCCTGCAGCAAAGCAAAACGTGTTGTTCGATTTTCTTTTTAAAGCATTAGCTGTTCTTTCGGCAATGTTCGGCGCTTGCGGTATGGCATCTGCATATATCGACGTTAACGTATATTACAGCACATACACCAGCAAATTTAACGGTTACGGTTATTTTGAAATTGACCCAACATGTGCAGTGTTCACTTTGTTGTTAGCACTCGGCACCGTTGCTTTGGCTGTTCTTTCCTTTATTCAAGGTTTAATTAAAAAGGCTGGTAAAGAAACTTTATTTGAAAACATTTTCAAGCTTGTTTTATCTAGCGCGCTTTTAATTTTCAGCATCGTTCTTTTGGCTAACATCTAATTAAAGTACATATTAAAATGCACCTTCCTTTTGGGAAGGTGCATTTTTTATATAAATATTAATTTAACGAAGTGCAGCAGGTGTCACAAATGTTATCTTTGTTTTTGTCAACACAAGGGGTGTTAACGTTAAAATCTTCTTCACAAAGTGAACAGTGACCTGTGTGTGTATGTTTGTCACCCTTGTTGTCAAAGGTGTATTTAATACTGTGAGTGCACTTTAAGGGGTTAACCTTGCTCACGGTAGCAGACTCGTTCGATGTAGTTTCTTCATTAGAAGATACGGGCTTACTAGAAGATTCAACCTTGCTTGAAGATGAAGGTTTGCTCGAAGATTCAACCTTGCTCGAAGACGAAGGTTTGCTAGAAGATTCAACCTTGCTCGAAGACGAAGGTTTGCTTGAAACGGTCTGATTTTTAGAGCTTTCGCCTGTTTCGGAAGTTTTAGAACTTTCGTCGGCAGTGCTTTCGGTTTTATTTGAACTACTTGTGGTGTTGTTTTCGCTTTGGTTTTCGGTGGTGGTGCCGGTTGAAGTTAGGGTAGAAGCGATATCTCCACCTGTGCTAGCGTTAGTACTTGTGATGTTATCTTCTTTACAAGCCACAAAACAAAGCAAAAGTGCAAACGTAAGCAGTAATGCAAATATTTTTTTCATAACCGTTCACCGTTTAGTCTAACGGCTTCATGGTGGGGAAGCAGATTACTTCACGGATTGTGTCAGAATTGGTGAGAAGCATTACAGCTCTGTCAATACCGATACCCATACCGCCTGTTGGGGGCATACCATATTCCATAGCGGTTAAGAAATCTTCGTCGAGCATTTCTGCTTCGTCGTCACCGCGTTCACGAAGTTCTAACTGCTTCATAAAGCGCTCGCGTTGAACGATGGGGTCGTTAAGCTCGGAGTATGCGTTAGCAAGCTCGCTGTGGCAGATGAAAAGCTCAAAACGTTCGGTAACGCGGGGGTCTTCGGGAGAAGCCTTGGTTAAAGGAGAAACTTCAACAGGATACATTGTGATAAATGTAGGCTGAATAAGCTTTTCTTCTACTCTTTGGTCGAAGCAAGCGTAAAGAGCGTTACCCCAGGTTCTGTCAGCGGTTTCAGCAAGTTCTACGCCGATAGCTTCAGCAGCCTTGACTGCTTCTTCATCGTCGGTAATAGCGCCAAAATCGATACCTGCATATTCCTTTACGGCGTCAACCATAGTAAGTCTGCGCCAGCCGGGTGTAAGGTCGATTTTCTCGCCCATCCACTCAACCTCGTAAGTGCCGTGAATTTCCTTAGCGGCGCCCGAGATAATACCCTCGGCAATGTCCATCATATCGTGGAAATCGGCATAAGCTTGGTATAATTCAAC
>JAZRBQ010000180.1:0-7463 GCA_045635145.1 Acutalibacteraceae bacterium
CAAATTGGCATTTGCCGAAGAATCGGCAGCAATTTTGAAACTTTCGGTAAGTAAGGTGTCCCCTGCTAAAAGAGCAATATCTTCACCATATTTAATATGACAAGCAGGTTTACCGCGGCGCATATCATCATTATCCATACAAGGCAAATCGTCATGAATTAGCGAATAGGTATGAATCATTTCAAGCGCAACCGCGAAATTGATTACATCTTCCGATTTGCCACCGAAAAGCTTGCAAAATTCAAGCATTATAATCGGTCTTATACGCTTGCCACCTAAGGTTAAGCTATAACGTGAAGCATCCAAAACTTCTTTGTACCAGGTGGTGCTTATATCCGGATAAAGTCGGTCAATTTCTTCTTCAATCAAAACTTTATAATCATTTAAAAAATTATCAATCATTTGATTCTTCTCTTTCAGCTTGGGTTAAAGTAATTATCTTTTTTTCAGCGGTTTCTAATATTTTACGGCAAGAGTCGGTAATCTTTACACCCTTTTCAAAAAGCGCAATAGCTTCTTCTAAAGAAACCTCGTTATTTTCTAATTGTTTTATAATATTTTCAAGTTCATAAAGAGAATTTTCAAAATTATTTTCCATAGTTTTCTCCCTTTTCCTTAACCTCACATAAAAGACAGCCATCATTTAGCCTTAATTTTAATTCATCGCCCACAGCAACTGATTTTATACTGTTAATGGGGTGCGAATCAATTTCAGCAAGGCTATAACCGCGTGCCAAAACCTTTAAAGGGCTGAGCGCATCAAGTGATGCTAAATCTCTAGCCAATCTAGACTTATAACCATCAATACGGGCTTTAAAGGTTAAGATAAGCTTATCAGATAAATTATCAATATCCTGCAAGTGTTTTTCCAAAAGTGTTTCTATCGGTTTATTCAAATAAGGTGAACTTGCAAGTAAATTAAATTTTGATTTAGATAAATCAAGTTTGTTTTGAAGCGCCGAATTTAAACGAGAATTGTACCCTGAAATCTTTTGCAACATTTCGTACGAATCGGGTACGGCTAATTCTGCTGCTGCTGACGGTGTTGGTGCACGTAAATCAGCCACAAAATCGCAAATAGTAAAATCGGTTTCGTGACCGACAGCCGAAATTACAGGAATCGGCGATTCATAAATTTTACGTGCCAAGGCTTCGTCGTTAAATGCCCATAAATCTTCAATAGAGCCACCACCACGGCCAATGATAATCAAATCACAGTTTGATAAACAATAAACCCTATCAAGTGTTTTAATCATATCAGGTGCGGCATTTTCACCTTGAACCAATACTGGACAAAGTATAATTTCAGCGCTTTTCCAACGGCGAGAAAGTATATTCATAATATCCTGCACCGCAGCGCCCGTTTCGGAAGTTATAACCGCAATACGTTTGGGAAATTTAGGAATAGGACGTTTGGTGTCTTGGTCAAATAAACCTTCTTTCGCAAGTTTTTCCTTAATTTGTTCAAATCTAAGCGAAATATCACCTAAACCCGCGGCGTGCATTTCCTGTGCGTAGAACTGGTATTGACCGTCCTTTTCGTAAATAGAAACTCTACCGCGAAGTATTACCTTTAAACCGTCTTCCACCTTAAACTTAATTTGGGAAGTATAACTTCTAAACATCACGCAACGTATCGCGGCATCGTTATCCTTAAGCGTAAAATATAGATGCCCACTTGCGTAATGATTTTTAAAGTTAGAAATTTCACCCGTAACGTAAATATCACAAAGGCGCAAATCACCCTCAATTAAGGATTTAGCATACAGGTTTAACTGTTTAACAGTTACCGCTTGCATATTAAAGTGATTTGCTTACGGTTGATAAAATACCGTTAACAAACGATGCATCTTCAGGGGATGCATATTTCTTAGCAAGTTCAACCGCTTCATTAATAGATACCGAAACAGGAATATCATCCATAAATTTAATTTCAAAAATCGCAAGTCTTAAAACACATAGCGACGTTTTAGAAATACGACCGATTTTCCAACCGATAGCATTTTCAGAAATGATACCGTCCAAAAGCTCTAAATTATCATAAACACCTGCAAAAACTGATTTGATATAATCATCAGGTTTTAAATCACGCACTTCGGCGGCAATTTCTAAAATCTCGTCGGTAGTGAGCGAATTAAAATGTTTTTCAAAAATTAAAATAAAAGCTTCTTCTCTTGCTTGTCTGCGATTCATAGTCCACCTCAAAACAAAATTATACATAATATATTATATAATAAAAAATGCATATTTTCAAGGAATTTATTGAAAATATGCATAAAATTAAACTAAAATTTTTCTAAAAATGAGTGTATTTCTCCCGAATCACTGTCACGCCAACCGGGTATAGTAGCCATATTAACATTATGAATACTGCGAAAGATATTATCGTCAGCATTTTTATTGAAAGTTTTTATGTATTTTATGAGTGCTTTAGTCTCTTTTCGTTTAGATAAATCTTCACGCTCTGTGCTTTCTTCGGTAAACTTACAAGCACATTGCAAAAAACGAAGACCGTTATAGTTAGACCAAGCAATTATATGCTCTTCCTTAACCTTATAAAGTGGACGAATAAGTTCCATACCTTCAAAATTCGTGCTGTGAAGTTTAGGCAACATTGTTTTGACTTCGGAAGAATAGCACATACTCATAAGCACAGTTTCAATTACGTCATCAAAATGATGGCCCAAAGCGATTTTGTTGCAACCCAAAGATTTAGCCTTACTGTAAAGGCAACCGCGTCTCATACGGGCGCACAAATAACAAGGCGAACCGCCTGCGCGTAGTGTTACGTCGAAAATATCACTTTCAAAAATAGTTACAGGAACGTTTAGTATTTTGGAGTTTTCTTCAATCAGTTTACGGTTTTCGGCGTTATAACCTGGGTCCATAACAAGAAAAACCAATTGAAAAGGCACTTCGCTAAACTTTTGTAGTTGCTGTAAGCATTTAGCCATAAGCCAGGAATCTTTACCGCCCGAAATACAAACTGCAATTTTATCATTTTCCTTTATAAGTTCATATTCCTGCACAGCGGCAATAAAATTACTCCAAATAGTTTTGCGATATTTTTTTATAATACTGCGTTCAATTTCTACATACTTTTCAAGATTTCTCTTACCCATTTAGCACCTCAAAATAAAAGCCGTTACAGATATTATACCTGTAACGGCTAAATATTTCAACTTTAATTATGCTTTTTTCTTTGTAATAGCCTTGGTAATAGCCTTGATAACAAATAATGTACCAACTGTTAATACAAGACCAAACGACAAAGATACATACACATTTTGGACAAATCCTGCAAATATGTAGGTAACGAAAGAAATAGCAGCAACAGTTATAGCGTAAGGTAACTGTGTTGAAACGTGGTTAATGTGGTCACACTGAGCACCTGCGGAAGACATAATAGTAGTGTCAGAAATTGGTGAACAGTGGTCACCGCAAACTGCACCTGCAAGACAAGCCGACATACTCATAACGCCTAAAGGACTGCCAACTTCGAAAATACTGAGTACGATAGGAATAAGAATACCAAAAGTACCCCAAGAAGTACCGGTAGCAAAAGCAATACCGCAAGCAACCACGAAAATAATAGCAGGTAATAAATTATTAAGACCCGAAGCCGATTGTAAAGCGTTGTTTACAAATGTGCTGGAATCTAAAAGACCTGTCATATTCTTAAGTGAAGTTGCCATTGTTAAAATAAGAATAGCGGGAACCATTGCAATAAAGCCTTTAGGAATACATTCCATTGCTTCCTTAAAGGTGACAAGACGGCGAGCAACGAAATAAACCACTGTAAATACTAAGGCAATAAGACCGCCCCAAGGAAGACCAACAGTAGCATCAGTATTAGAGAATGCATCAACAAAACCTAGTGAAGCATCATAATTAGCAGATGCAAACACCCATTCTTCACCCATACATCTACCAACGTAGAAAAGTGAGAATACGCAAATGCCAATAAGAACAATGATGGGTAAAATAAGGTCAACAACACGAGCATTAGTATTTGTCGCAACTTCTTCTTCATCGTTTTCAGAGCCTGTACCGCTTGTGAATAAATCGCCGTTTTGAGCGTTTAATTCGTGAAGTCTCATCGGGCCGTAATCAAATCTCATTAATGTAATCGCAATAATGAAAACGAAGGTTAGTAAAGAATAGAAATTGTAAGGAATAGCCTTAACAAAAAGGGATATGCCTTGTCCGTCGGGAGCGTAGCCCGAAACTGCAGCCGCCCAAGAAGAAATGGGAGCAATCATACAAACAGGTGCTGCGGTAGCATCAATTAAGTATGATAATTTAGCGCGTGAAATTTTTACGCTATCGGTTACAGGACGCATAACTGCACCAACTGTTAAGCAGTTGAAATAGTCGTCGATAAAGATTAAAACACCAAAAAGGAATGTGGCAATAGAAGCGCCGATTTTGGTTTTAACGTGTTTTGCAGCCCAGTTACCAAAAGCACGAGAACCACCCGCTTTGTTGAGAAGTGCCACTACAACGCCGAGCATTACAAGGAATGCAAATATACCCGCGCTACCCGAAACAGCCGAAATAAAGCCGTCGCTAACTATTGAGTCAATAGTATGAATAGGGTTGAATTTTGTAGCGAGTAAACCGCCCATTAAAATACCAACAAAGAGTGAAGAATAAACTTCCTTTGTGATAAGTGCCAAGCCAATAGCGATTACCGGTGGGAAAAGTGACCACAAAGTACCTACAGGGCTTGTAATAGAGCCTGTAAACGCACAAAGCACACCAAAACCTACCACAAATGCAACTATCAGCAATTTAGGAATAAGTTTTTTTGCTTGCATAAATTATTACCTCCATAGATTATAAAAATAATGTAAAAATAATACCATATATGGTGTATAATGTCAAATAAAATTGATTATTTGTTGAAATATTGTGTAATTTCATCAGCATTTTGTTGGCTAATGCCTTTTACTTTCATCAATTCTTCTTTTGTAGCTTTTCTAATTTTCGAAATTGTTTTAAAATGTTTTAGAAGTTTATCGGCCTTTTGCTTACCAATACCATTAATTTCGGTAAGTTCACGGCTTAAAAGCTTTTTAGATTGCAACTTTCTTTGGTAAGAAATTGCAAAACGGTGAACTTCATCTTGAATAGCGGTAATAAATGTGAAAATATAGCGGTTTGATTTTATTTCAATATCCTCACCTGTTGTTGCAATTGCACGGGTACGGTGTTTGCTATCCTTTACCATACCAAAGATCGCAACGTTGATTTTGTGCTTTTGGAGCACCGGCAAAACCGCCGAAATTTGTCCTTTCGCACCGTCGAGTAATATCAAATCAGGCAGGGTGGCAAAGGCTTCATCCTCCCCTTTTTGATATTCTTGAAAACGGCGGTCTAAAACTTCCGCCATCGAGCGATAATCGTCCTGACCTGTAAAGCTTTTAATTTTAAAACGTTTATAAGCCTTTTTATAAGGCTTCCCGTCCTTAAAAACTATCATACCGGCAACATTATTTTCGCCTGCGGTATTTGATATATCGTATGCTTCGATGTATTTTGGCGGATTTTGAAGACCTAAAAGTTTTGCAAGGTCATTAAGAACAGCCATTTCCTTAGTGTCACGCTTTGTACGCTCAGATAAATTTTGTGCCGCATTGCTAAGGCACATATCAACAAGCGACCTGCTCTCTCCTTGTTTTGGACAAAGAATATTTACCTTTTTGCCAGTTTTTTCGCTCAACCATTCTTCGATAAGTAAAAAATCATCAACATCTGTATCCAATAAAATTCGGTTTGGAATATCGGGATTATCAAGATAATATTGCTGTAAAAATTCTAAATATATCTCTTTTTTATCGTTAGTTCCGTTTATAAAATAATGCTTTTTATCTGCAAGGCGATAATTTCTAAAGATTAAAACCTCAACACAGGCATCATTTTCAAAGGTGGCGGTTGCAATAACGTCCTCATTTTTATAGGAAACGCTTACAACCTTTTGCTTTTGGTTGATTTTGCTAATAGCATTAATTCGGTCACGCAATCGAGCCGCTGCTTCAAACTGCAAATTTTCAGCAGCAATCTCCATCTTTTTGCGTAAAATTTCAACCGATTCAGACGCCACTTCACCTTTTTTAATATAATCCCTTGCCGAATTGACAGTATCAAGGTATTCTTCAAGTGGAATGCTGTTTTTGCAAGGCGCAAAGCAAATGCCGATGTGATAATTAAGGCAAGGCTTTGATTTAGCATCAAAACTGCGGTTACAGGTCGGCAAACGGAAAATTTTGTTAACCTCATCAACCGTTTCTTTAACTATAAAACCCGAATTATAAGGGCCGATATACTCCCCTATTTTGTCGATTTGCTTTGATGTTTCGATTTTTTTCCATTTATCATCAGTTATTTTAATATAAAAATAACCTTTATCGTCTTTAAGCAATATATTATACTTTGGTTGATTTTGCTTAATTAAAGAGTTTTCAAGAATAAGCGCTTCAAATTCGCTATTACAAATTATATATTCAAAATCATCAACGTTTTCGACCATTCTTCGTACCTTTTCGGTGTGCTGATTGCCCGCGCCAAAATACTGTGTAACGCGGTTTTTAAGGGCTTTTGCCTTGCCGATGTATATAATTTTACCCGACTTATCCTTCATAATATAAACGCCAGGCTCTAAGGGTAAATTATTTGCCTTTTGTTTCAACAGCTTTAAGTCCACAAAATCACCTGCCTTTAAAATACATTTTATAATATTTTGCAGTTTACTTCAACCATTATTTTTGTTATAATTCAATTGGTGTTTTATATGAAGAAAATAATTTTTACAATTTTTTGTGTTGCGATTTTGCTTTGTGGCTGTGCTACTATAAATTCAAACGAGCATCAAAAGGTCACAATAAATGTGCCCGATGATAATTTAGTTAACGGTTACCGCACCGAAGATAAGGTAAATCCCGACAATATCGGTTGGGACGACCTTGCATTAAGCGATAAAGTCAACACCGATAATCTTTATTGCGGTAACAAAAATTCCAAAAAATTTCACTTTAAAAGCTGTACTGCCTTAAACAATACCAAGGATGAAAACAAAGTATATTATCGCACCAAAGAGCAATATTTAGAAAAGGGATATACACCCTGTCAAATATGTAACCCTTGAAATAATGCAAGGCTTCACCGCATATAATAATATCGGTGATTTAATGAAAGCAAGGTATAACATAATAGCCTTTGTTATAATTGGAGCATTAGGCGCTATTAGTCATTTTATTTATGAATGGTCGGGCGAAAATAAAATTTTGGGTTATTTTTTCGCCACAAATGAAAGCACGTGGGAACATTTAAAGCTTTTATTCTTCCCTACCTTACTTTATTCTATTTTCGAATATTACTTCGTAAAAGAAAAGTATAAAAACTATTATCCAAGTGTTATAATTTCGGTAATAATCGGTATGATTTCGATTGTTGTTTTGTTT
>JAZRBQ010000181.1:0-6332 GCA_045635145.1 Acutalibacteraceae bacterium
TCCCGTTTATGAATATGAAGAAGCAATTATTAAAATTGTTTTAGATTATACCGAACTTGATAAGCAACTTGCTGATGCAAAAACTTATGAAGGCAAAGAAGATAAATACACCGAAGATACTTGGGGTGCATTTATCAAAGCTTGGGATGCAGCTAAAAAGGCTCGTACTGACGCTACAACCCAAAAGGAAGTAGATGATGCTGCTAAAGCTCTTAAAGATGCTATTGCTGCATTAAAGGAAAAGCCTGTTACTCCTGATGAACCCAAACTTGATTACACCGAGCTCAAGGCTCAAATGGATAGAGCAGAAACCTACATTCCTAATAAGGATAAGTACACCGATGACAGCTGGGCAACAATGCAAAATGCTTGGGATGAAGCAAAGGCTCTTTACAACAATGCTAACACCCAAGATGAAATTGATGCTGCTGCTAAAAAGTTAAAGGAAGCTATTGACGCTTTAAAATTAAAGCCGATTGTTTCTGACCTTGACTATACCGAGCTTAAGGCTCAAATTGATAGAGCTAACACTCTTGAAGAAGACCTTTATACAGCTGAAAGCTGGGCTGATATGAAGGAAGCTTGGGATAAGGCGCTCGCACTTTATGGCAAGGCTCAATCTCAAGACGAAATCGATACCGCTGCAAATGCTTTGAAGGCAGCTATCGATGCTTTGAAACTTAAACCCGAAGATGTTACAACTGTTGATTATGAGAAACTTATGGAATTAATCGACGTTGCAGGTGAACTTAACGAAGATGATTACACTGCTGAAAGCTGGAAGAAGTTTGAAGCTGCTTTAGAAAAGGCAATGGCTGCTTTAAGCGCAACAACTCAAGAAGAAGTTGACGCAGCCTTTGACGAGCTTAAAGAAGCTATGGAAAATCTTGAAGTTAAGCAAAATGATTCCGAAACTGATAAAGAATCTCCTGCTACTGAAGGCGTTATGATGATTCTTCCTATCTTCCTTCTAATCGCAGCACTTGTAGTATTGTTTGTTTATGTTTCTAAAAGAAAAGTTGAAAGCAAATAAATAATTTAATTTCAAAACAATAAAACATCCGTGTGGTGCTAGTGCGCTGCACGGATGCCCTACCAAAGAGGATAATTGCTAACATGAATAAATCAATTAAACAAATTTTTACAAAAATTTTCGCACTAACACTTGCTGTGGCAATTATATTTTGTATAAACGTTCCCGTAAGCGCGGCGGTAACGCCTTCAAAAACCAGCGCCTATGCGGGTCAGGTTATTACGCTAAAGTACAAGTATTCAGGTATTGCAGGTATTAGCGGTACGTTTGAATATTCAAATCCCGGCCTTTTTTCTGACGTAAAGTTTAATATTGAAGGTCTAACAGGTGTATATAACGAAAGAAATAAAACCTTAGCTTATTTTGGAACTGAACCGGTTAATTGTACTATTACATTAACTTTAACTGTTTCAAAAAATGCTAAAATAGGGGATTCTTGTAACATCAGCCTCGAGTACGAAACTACTACTGATGGTAATATGTCTCCCGTTCCTAATTATAAATATGACAAATGCACCGTTTCTATTGTCGAAAAACTTGATTTCACCAACCTTAAAGCAGTTGTAGAAAAGGCTGAAGGCCTTAAGAAAAGTCTTTACACAACCGAAAGCTGGTCTAATGTAGAAACCGCGCTTAAAGCTGCAAAAACCGCCTTGAATAAGGCTAAAACTCAAAGTGAAATTGATTCGGCTGAAAAAACCTTGCGTAATGCTATAAACTCGCTTGAAAAGCTTCCTGATTATTCAGAACTTGAAAAGCAAATTAAGATTGCACAATCACTCAATAAGGCGGATTATACTGCTAAGACTTGGGATGTGTTAGAGCAGGCTTTAACTGAAGCTAAAAAGGCGCAAAGTTATAAGAAACAGGCGGATATTGACGCTGCTACAAAGACTTTGAAGTCGGCTATTGCAGGGCTTGTTTCCATTTATGAAGGCAAGCTTAATTATGATGAGCTTAATAAGCAAATCGCTGCTGCTGAAAGTCTTAGAGCTGCCGATTATGCGAGCGACGGTTGGCAAGATTTTCTTAACGCGCTTCAAAACGCAAGAAAGGCTAGAAATTCTAAGCTTCAACCTGAAATTGACGTGGCTGCTGCTGATTTGAAGGCTACAATGGAAGCCCTTACTAAGATGGACTACCAAAAACTTTTAGAAGCTATTAAGGCTATTGATGATTACATTAAGGACAATAAGTTCTTAAACCTTTGGGAAGAATCGCAGGGCCTTCTCCGCGATGCTGACAATGCGCTTTCAAGCCGCAATCAACAAACTGTTGATACATATACTCAAAAGTTAATAGACCTTTTAGCACAACTAAAAAAAGCAATTAACGATACCGCCGGAGCCGATACCGTTGTTGTTGAAAAACCCATTCCTGTAGAGCCTACTGATGACTATTGCAATATCAAATTCCACATAGTTTGGATAATTTTATTCTTCGTAAGCTTTGCTGTAAATATTGCCTTAGGCGCACTTATATTTATGTATTTTAACGCTAAGCGTAAGAAGGCAACTGACGATACACCCTTAGTGGATTACGATATTACTGACGATTTTGAATAATTAAAAAATATTGAAAATTGTTGCAAAAAATAATTGCAAGGAAGTTTGCAGTGATGGAACAAAATTGGAAAAGAAAAGAATATGAAAGCTGGGACGAAGCTTTCCGTGCTTTAACCCCTATTGTCCGTCAACAGTCGGTTCGCGTTGCTGCTTATACACAGGTTTTGTTTGTTAGAGCTGTTAAAATGAAGTTCGCTACTAACACAAAAGCAGGGCAGGAGAGAATGAAAGGCCAATATGCTGATTTTATGTACAAATGTGGCATTTATCATCAGCTTGGCAAGTCGTTAGTTCCCCCTGAATACCAAGTGTTGCAGGAAAGTTTTAGCGACGAAGAAATGGCGGTGTATAAAAAATACACTACTGACGGACGCGCTTTGGTGGCTTCCCTTCAAGAAAAGGGTGCCAACATTAAAGACAGGCGTAAGGATAAATCACAGGAAAGAGCTACAAAAAATATCACCTGGCTTATGATGCGTGAATGTTGCGAACAACATATGGAGCGATGGGACGGTTCGGGTTATCCCGCAAACCGTTTGGCAAGTGAAATTAGCCCGCCCGCACAAATTGTGGGACTAGCTAAAGAACTTGACCGCCTTGCTTCTGAAACACGTGCGGAAAATCCGTTTGAACAGGCGTTTGAAACTATTGCCGCTGCAAGTGGTAAGGATTGGGCGCCCGAGCTTATTGAGGTTTTACGTGCCGCGCGCGATGATTGTTTCGCAGTTTACAATAAATATATTACATATACGAGAACAATTCCCAAAACCGTCACATTGGTTGAGCGCACAAGTGAACGTTCAATGGGGCTTAATTACCGCCCAATGACCACTAGTGACAAAAATATTGTGCCGATATATGAGGCTAACCCTTGGTTTAAGGGCGTTGCTGACCGACCGGACGATACCGAAACGATTGACGATTTGCGTGATTTGTTTGTGCGTACTAATATTGTTGATGATATTAGCTGGTACTTATTATATGAAGCGGCTGACACTGTTTTGCGTATGGAAAATTGCAAATTTGCAATGGACGGCATACTTCTTAATATGATACCTGAATTTTATAACACAACCTCGCAGTTGCAAAAGTTTAATAAGCTTTTTTCTGACCAACCGATTGATAAAAGCAAATTAATGCTTACAATTCCCTTTGAAACCTTAAAAAGTTGCAATAAAACTACCTTGGAGGTTGTTGAACGCTACCTTCGCAACGGTATCTCTATTGTGCCGGATGGTGTTTATGTGGACGAACGTTTTACTCCCGAAAAGCTTAATGCAATGGGTGTAAAGGCGGTTGTTTTAGCTCAGAGCGTTTATAAAACCATTGAAGGTGCGGTTTTAGTTAACGACCTTCGCAAAAACGGAATATTGGTATTTGCTAAAAATGCCGATTCGGCCGAGGTTTTAAAATGGCTTAATTCTAACCACGTTTATTGTTATTCGGGTACAATGGTTGGTGTTCCCACAAGCGAGGATGATATGATATTAGACATTCTCGCAAGGGAAGAAATGTAATTTAGGTGCCTTATGAGTGATAAACAAAAAAAGGTGAAAATTACAGGCGCCGAAAAGGGACAAAAGCGACTTTTTAAGAAAAAGCGCGCGGGTGTCGTTTTAACGGACGACCAAGTTAAAGAAATTAAAATAGGCCGCAAGGCTTTGCGAAAGCAAATGCTTGAAGCGGGGATTAAAAGCAAAAAGGAATTTGAAATTACCGCAGGAAGCTTAGGGCTTTACTTCGATAAAACAAAGTATTTGGCTTTGCTCTTGTGGTTTTTCAGCGGCAGAGGTTTAGCAACCCTTTTGGGCGGCGCTGTGGCTGCGATGTTGGCACTTTGGGGATTTTCAGCAGTGACCGAAATGCGCGGACATTTTACTATAAGTATGTCTGACGAGCTTTTTAAAGAAGGCTTTACCATTTCGGAAACGGTTGGTTTTGAAAACCCGACGACACACCTTTTTGCCACACCTGCCGAATCGGTGCCTTGCATTTCGATTAACAGTATTCCAATGAATGTTGATTCGATTGACGGCGCCCACCACGATACATATTTTGCCTATACGTTTTACGTTAGGAACGAAGGCGAAAACCCGCAAAATATGTCGTGGCGGCTTAACATAAATTCTGAAAGTGAAAATCTTTCACGAGCGGCGTGGGTAATGCTCTTTGCCGATGGTAAAATGACGATGTACGCCAAAAGCGATGCCGACGGCAACCCGCAAATGCTACCCGCTAAGGACGATAATACACGCGGTTATATAAAACCGCCGATGTATGAGTTCGCCGCTGACCCCGACCAATACGAAATTATTAAAAAACAGGGGCAGTTAACATATTGGCGTGTAAAGCCAAAGGATTTTATATCCGATTTACTTGTAGAAAACGGTTTAATAACCAACTTTAAGCCACAAGAGGTTCATAAGTTTACGGTTGTTATCTGGCTTGAGGGTGACGACCCACAGTGTACCGACGAGCTTATCGGCGGCCATTTGGGAATGGACTTTTTTATGAATCTTGAAGAAGGCTTAAGCAAATAATTTGTTATTTAACGGCGTGACAGCACACCGAAAAATAAAAAAATTTCCAGGAAAGGAAAATGAAAAATGCAAAAGACAGAAAACAAAACAAACAATTCTGTAAAAAGCAAGCTCGTTGCGGCTATAGCAATGTTGCTCGTAGCAACTATTATGGTCGTATCATCAACCTATGCGTGGTTTACGCTTTCAACCAAGCCTGAAGTAACAGGTATTTCCACCGCTGTTGGTGCCAACGGTGCATTAGAAATGCTCCTTTTAACCACGGACGCAAATGGTGACTGGGTATATAAGGATGGTGTAGTACCCACTAACGCTCCTTGGAGTGAAAAAAACACCTATTGGGGTAACTTAGTGAATTTATCTGATAATAATTACTATGGTACTGACAAGATCACCCTTTATCCTTCAAAGCTTAATGTTACCAATGGCGTGATTGATGGCACACCGATTAGCTTCCCAAAATATGGCTCAGACGGTCGTGTTGAAAAATTACAAGCAGGCGGTATGTTCGGTACATTTGAAGGCGGCAATTTCTATGAAAACACTAATTACGGTTTCCGTGCTTTAGGTGTAGCTTCCGGTTTGACTGCTCGTCAACAAAACTTTAGAGTTGCTCTTGCTCAAATTGCTGTTCATCAAGGCACTGCTAAGTCAGAAGCTCGTGATTCTTTAAGTGCTAATGGTACTCAGTTGGCAGCAATTGCTGTTAAGAAGGGTATGAATACTAGCACTACATATGCAAAAGCTGATTCTGATGCAGTAAAGGCAATGTTGGCTGGTATCGAAAAATCACTTATTGCTCTTGAAAATGCCTATATCGAAGCTCTTTATACTGCTGTATATTCAAAAGTGAATACTTCAACAGATGCAGAAGTTGACGGTCAAATTGCTGCTATTAGGGCAAAAGTTGAAGAAGCAACTGCTTTAGGCGCTAAAATTGCTGCCGGTTTAGCAATTGCAGATGTGGAAGCTTCTACACTTTCAGGTTATGATGTGTTTACAAATGCTGTAGCTAATTTTGCTACTGCTAAAACCGATATCGACGGTTTACAAGAAACCGGCGAATTGAGTGATCTTATTGATGCACTTCGTCCTCTTGTAAACGTTGAAAATGTTGAAGTTAACGGTTATAAAGCTTCAGAAATTAGCGGTAAGACAAGCGAACTTGCTGGTGATATCCTTAATAATGGTGCT
>JAZRBQ010000182.1:0-12653 GCA_045635145.1 Acutalibacteraceae bacterium
TATGATTTGTGAAAGAAAAGCCAAAGCGGTTATGCTGGCAGGTCCCAGCTCATCAGGTAAAACTACTTCGGCAAACAGACTTGCTACACAGCTTAGAGTTCACGGCAAAACACCCGTGCTTATGAGTCTTGACGATTATTATATCGATAGGGATAAAATTGCCCCCGGCCCTGACGGTAAGCTTGACCTTGAGCATATTAACACTATTGATACCAAGCTTTTTGCTGAGCATTTATCGGCGCTCATTGCGGGCGAAACGGTGGAATTGCCCACCTTTAATTTTAAGACTGCTAAAAGGGAATGGTTAGGGCATAATTTAAAGCTTGATGAAAAATCGGTTATTATTGTTGAGGGTATTCACGGACTTAATCCTTCACTTTTACCTAAAGAGTTAGATGACAATTTAATTTTTAAGGTGTTTGTAAGTCCGTTGTTGCCACTTTCTCTTGACCACCATAACCGTATTCCCACAAGCTATTTGCGATTGTTACGCCGTATTGTGCGTGATTTTGCCACAAGAGGCGCCAGTGTGCAAAAAACACTTTCTATGTGGGATTCGGTGCGAAGCGGCGAAAGAAAATGGATCTTCCCATTCCAAGAAAATGCCGATGTTATCTTTAACAGTTCAACGCTTTATGAATTAGCAGTGCTTAAAAAATATATTTATCCTTTGCTTAATGAAATAGATGCTTCGGATGAATATTACAGTCAGGTGCGAACAATAGTTAAGTTTTTAAACTATGTTTATGAGGCTGATATTGAGGATGAAATACCACCCACAAGTATTGTGCGCGAATTCATAGGCGGCAACAGTTTTTATAAAAAATAAATAATCGTAGCAAAAACCCCTTGGAGTTTTCCAAGGGGTTTTTACGGTGTTAATTGTTCTACTGAATATTTTTAGGGAGGAATTAATTTTCAAACGTGTGGTAATATACCTCGTAATCAAAATCGAAGTATTTATCGAAGTAATCACTAAATGGGAATTTATAATTCGGTTTATTGTTGTTTTTGTCCTTATCAGGCTTTAAACCACTACTATTCGAGCTATTATTACTGCTGTTGTTACTGTTGTTATTATTTTTATCACTGCTTGTAGTGTCTTTATCACTTGAGGTAGTAGGTTTTTTATCTGATTCGGGTTTGCTGGGGGTAGTTGTGGTACTACTTGTATTTGGATTTGTACTGCTTGTGGTAGAACTGGGTTTGCTCGAAGTGGTTGATTCGGTTTTGTTGCTTGTGGTACTTTCAACCTTTTCGGGAATACTGCTTGTAGTATTGCTTTCTATGTTGCTTGAGGGGGTATTTATACTACTGCTACTACTAGGTGTGCTGCTTTCGTTCTTTTCACATTGCGTACCGTCACAGTTTTCAATTTCACAGTCGGGATTTGTGCAAGTTTTTGATGTAATTGTAGTGCTTTGTTCCGATTCGGGTTGACTGCTGGCGGAATTGGTTTGTGTGCTTTCGGCCTTAGTGGTTACCTCAACCTTGGCATCAATTTTGTCTTTAAGGTGGTGTTTGACGTTGTCATTAAGCGATTCACTGCGGGTTGTTATCCAATCGGCATTTTTAGAATCTAAGGTTAGTGTAACCTTACCGCCATCGCGTAAATATTCCATTTCAATGGCGCGGTCAACTAATTCGTCAAGCACAAGGTTAAGCGCTTTTTTTCTATAATTATAGTTGCTTAAAAGTGTGGCACCGTCGTCATTTTCAGCCGAAAGGGTGGTTACAATATCGTTTTTATTAACGTCAATACGAACCTGTGGGTTGATTGCCATATAAACCGATGCGGCAGGTTTGGCAAATTGTAAAAGTGTTGGCACTAGCAATAAAATAAGGCATGCGGCGGCTGTAAGAATGGGGTATATCCATTTTATTTGCAATACTTTGGGTTTGCTTTCGGGAATGTTAATCGGGAAAACTTCGGTCACACTTTGACCGACTTCGTAGTGAATATTAGCAACCTTTAAAAAACTGCCGTCTTCACAAAGCGCTACCGCGTAGGCTTGGTAACATTCAACGATTAAGTATTTCATTTTGCCGCACCTCCTTTTTGGTTTAGTGTCTTTTTTAAATGGCTGCGTATAATCTCATACCCGTTGGTATGAATAAGCAGCATGGCTACTATGTATTTTCTATGTCGTTCAAGAGTTTTACGCTCGGCGTTAGTGCCCTTAACAAGCTGCAGCAAGGGAAGTTTCTTTGTGGTTAACAGTTGGTTTAATAAAGACGGATTTTCGCGGGCATATCTAACGGCATTCATACAGGCGTTAAAGGTGCGTTCTTGCTTGGGGCAATTGTCCGCTACGTCGGCAAAGCTTATGCCAAATTTTTGCATAACGGCGGATAATTCCTCAATTTCTTTTTTCGTTGCCTCACGGGTGGCGTTTTCTTCATAAACGTCGTCTTTGTCGGGCAAGGTATCTAATAAGGTTTGTTCATCATTGGGACTAATTTCTTCGTAAATCGATATGTGGCCTTGGTGGCGCGCTTCCTTGCGGGTAAAGTCTATAAGACGGCTGCGAATTAGAATACCGCAAAAATTGAGAAAAGCGCCGCGTTCCTTTTCATAACTCATAATTGCTTCGTAAAATGCGGCCAAGGCAATAGAATATTCATCATCCTGCTCAGTACAGGGTCTTGACATAAATTTACTCGCTTGTGAGCGAATGAAAGGGATATAGTCTTTAATTAAAGCGTCAGCTTTTGCGTTGTCGGCTTTTGCCGCATAAACTGCGCTTGTAATTTGATGTTCGCTGAACATAATATACATTCTCCCTTCATAATAGTTTACGAATGAAAACCATAGAAATTGGGGTGGTTTTCAACAAAAGTATGTACTAATTATACCAAAAACGACAACAAATTTCAACAATAACAAACAATGCTGTAATGTTGATTTATTTGCCATATTATGCTATACTTATTTTATAAAACCGAAGGGAGTAAAACACTATGGTTAATTTAAAAGCAAAGCCTTATAATTTATCCGATGCTGACATTAAATGGGTAGAAGAAACTATTGCAAATATGACCCCTGAAGAAAAGGTTGGCCAACTATTTTGGCAACTTACAGGTGGCATTAGCGAAGATTATTTAAAGGAACTTATGGAAAAATATCATTTGGGCGGTTGCCGTTACAACGGTATGCCAGGTCAAATGGTATTAAATCAAAATCTCATTCTACAAAAGTATGCTAAAATTCCTACCTTTATTGCCTGCAACCCCGAACAAGGCGGTAATGGTGTTTGCACCGACGGTACATTTGTTTCAAGTCAGGTGAAAATCGGCGCAACCGGCAAGACCGATTACGCTTATAAAATGGGCGAGATTTCGGGTGCGCAAATAAAGGCCACAGGCTGTAATATGGCATTCGCTCCCGTTGTGGATATATCTTACAACCACGAATGTGAAGAGGTGCTTTTCCGCGCTTATGGTAACAAACCTGAACTTGTAGCCGATATGGGTAAAGCGTATATGGACGGTTTGCATGCTACCGACGGTGTTTTTTGTTGTGCAAAGCACTTCCCGGGTAATGGTCAAGACTATCGCGATGCACATATTTCTAATAACGTAAACCATTTTACACACGATAAATGGATGGCTACCTACGGTCACGTTTATAAAACACTTATTGATAATGGCTTAGATGCTATTATGGGTGGGCATATTTTAATGCCTGAATTTATGGCAGAAATCGACAGCGATATTAATGCCGATAAAATTCTTCCTGCAACACTTTGTAAGGAAATTATGACCGGTTTGTTGCGTAATGAACTCGGCTTTAACGGTATGGTTGTTACCGATGCTTCACACATGGTTGGTATGACTAACCGTATGAAGCGTAAGGATATGTTGCCTGCCGCTATTAACGCAGGTTGCGATATGTTCTTATTCTTTAACGACCCCGAAGAAGACTTTGGTGTTATGCTCGAAGCTTATAATAACGGTGTTATTAGTGAAGAAAGAATGGTAGAAGCATTAACTCGTATTTTAGGTCTTAAAGCCGCAAAGGGTATGCACAAGAAAACCGCAGAAGAGCTTTGCGGTAGCGATGAAGATTTAGCCGCTGCTTTGCAAAATCCCGAATTCAAGGCGGCTTCGGCAGAGATTTCTAAAGATGCGATTACCTTGGTTAAATATAAGGATGAGGGTGTATTACCTTTGAATCCCGAAAAGACCAAGCGTGTTATGATTGTGCATATTAAGGGCGTTCCCAATCCCTTAATGGCATTGGCGGCTGCTGCAATGGGCGGCGGCGCACCAAAGAAAACCCCTGCCGAAAAATTGCGTGATAGACTTATCGAAAAGGGCTTTGACGCTTATATTTATGTAAGTCCTATTGAAAAAATCCAACAAATGATGGCTGCAGGCGAAAAGCCAAATCTTAATCTTTACTTTGCGGGTAAGCACGCTATCGCTGATTTTACAGCCGAAAATGACCTTGTTATTTCGCTTATCGACGTTGCAAACGGACACCCAAGTTTTGGTTTAAGTAAGGGCGGCGGTGAAATTCCGTGGTATGTTCACGAATTGCCTGTAGTTGGTATTTCGGTAAACAAACCTACAATGCTTGCCGATATTCCAATGCTTCGCACCTATATCAACACCTACGATTCTAACGACGATACCATGGATGCCCTTGTAGAAGCGTTACTTCAAGGTCCCGAAGCCTTTAAGGGTAAAGACCCGATTGATTCCTATTGCGGAATGTTTGATACACATATGTAAGCGGTGGTGCGGTATGTCGATTTTTGACGATTTTAAGAAAAAACACGATTTTTTAGTGTGTGTTGATTCCGACGGTTGTGTGATGGACACGATGAACTGCAAACATTTTCATTGTTTCGGTCCTTGTATGGTTAAGGAATGGGGACTTGAAAATTGGCAGGACGAAATTTTAGACCGTTGGAACGTTATAAATCTTTTTTCTATGACAAGGGGAATAAACCGATTTAAAGGTCTAGCAATGGCTTTAAAGGAAATTGACGGCAAATACACCGAAATCAAGGGTGTGGATGCCTTGGTTTCTTGGACCGAAACCGCACCTGCGCTTAGTAACGACGGTGTGAGCAAGGCTATTAACACCGCCAAAACCGAAGACGAAAGACTTATTTTTCAAAAAGCATTGGCTTGGTCAAAGGCGGTTAATATCGCTATCGTAAATCTTGACGAAAGCCTTAAAGTTCCGTTTGAATCTGCGCTTGAAGGTCTTGCCGAAGCCCATAAATTTGCTGATATTGCTATTGTTTCTTCGGCCAATCGCGATGCCGTAGTGGAAGAATGGCAAAAGTTTGGTTTACTTAAGCACACCGATATATGCTTAGCGCAAGACGTTGGCTCAAAAGCGGCTTGTATTGAAAAAATGCTTGAATTTGGTTATGATAAATCAAAGGTGCTTATGGTGGGTGATGCTTTAGGTGATAGCGATGCCGCCAAGAAAAACGGTGTTTATTACTATCCAATACTTGTAAACCACGAAAAGCAAAGTTGGGAAGAATTAATTTCCCAAGGCTATGAAAAACTTATAAATGGTGATTTTACCGCTTATGCCGAAAAAAAGCAAAAAGAATTTCTTTCTAACTTAGGCGGTTAATAATTTAAAGTTGTATAGTATTTAATTAAATTAAAAGGCAGTATTACTTTCTCAGTAATACTGCCTTTTTAAATCTACCTATTCGCCAACCGCCTTATTCGTAAGCATTGTGAAAATCATTTTAAAGATATTGGGTTTAGCCATTTGGGTTGGTTTTTCGCCTAAAATAAGCACTTTTTTCTGTTCTTGCGATGGTAACCATTCGGGTAAATCATCTCCGTTTGGATTGCCGGATTTTGCAAAGTTGCAAAGGTAATTTACCATTTGTTCGGATAAATCGTAATCCTTTTTGGTCATTGGGCGCCAACAGTTTGGAAGGGTGCCGAACCAATACCAAAGGTCAGCCGAATGCCAAGCGCCGTTTTGGTCACCTGGGAGTTGGCGGTCAAAATACCAAGTGTAACTTGGGGTTTCGCGGTTTGTAATCCATTTTTTTGTCATATTTTGTAAAACGGGGGGCGCTACATCTTCACTTGTAGAGCCTGCCATATACGGAATGTTATGTGGGATAGCGTCTTCAACCGAAAAAATACCATCTTTAGTGGGGAAGGTGGCGGCATTACCGCCTTTAATTTCCTTTTTAGCGATTTGCCATTCTGAAAATAGTTTTTCGGGCGGTAAAGCGCGGAATTCTTCTAAGGTTTTACAACCGCATCGACCCATAACTTCCTGCCAAAAAGCGCAAGATTTTTCTTCACTAACGCTCATAAGTCCACCAAGACCGCAACCGCTTGACATAACAGCCTTTTGGAACAAACCTTTTGTAAGCGGGCTGCAAGATTGCTGTTGAACACTTGCTCCACCTGCACTTTGACCCATAATTGTTATATTTTCGCTATCGCCGCCAAAGGATTCGATATTATCTTTAACCCATTTAATAGCGGTCATTTGGTCAAAAAGACCATAGTTGCCTGTGTGACCAAGTTCTTCCTTTTGTTGCGGAAAAGAAGCAAATCCCAACGGCCCTAAACGGTAATTTAGTGTAACACCGATGATATTTTTTTGCGGCCAAACGGGTCCGTCAAAATGCTTTTCGTGACCGCAGCCGCCTGTAAAACCGCCACCGTGAATATAAACAAGCACGGGTAATTTATCGCCCGATTTTGCGGTTTTTGGGGTAAATATGTTTAAAAACAAACAGTCTTCACTGTAAGTATAGGTTTCGCCTTTGCGAAATTCGTTGTAATAGAAAATCTTTTTTAAATTTTCTTCTTCGTTATAAAAGGCGCGGGGTTGGTAACTGCAGGCGCCGTATTCGGTGGCATCGTAAACGCCATCCCATTCGGTTACTTGCGTGGGGTATTCCCAACGGCCTGCAGTAGCATAACGAATACCTTTGTATGCCACAGTGCCTTCTATACGACCTTCACAGCCTCTAATCTGACCGCACGGAGTATTGATAATATAATCCATAATTTACCTTCCTTCAGGTATTAATATGAAATTAGCGGCACGGCATTGCCGAGCCGCTAATATAAATTTAATTTAGCAGATGGTTTATTCTGTTACTTCAGCAGGAGCTGCTACTTGGTTGTTAGCTTCTTTCATCTGTGCAATTGCTTCACGTTCTTCGGGAGTAATTTTCCAAACAAACTTAAATGCTGCCCAAGAGCCAAGAATGAATACTGCGGGAACGAGTACGCACAAAACCTTGAGACCGAAAATGGTGCCTGCGGTTTGAACTTCAGCTTGACCGTTGTAGCCAATCCAAGCAAGTGCATAGAAAGCAACACCGCTACCAATAGCCTGACCGATACGGCGTGAAAGGTTAAATGTGCCGTAGATAGAGCCTTCGGTACGTTTGCCTGTTACGAGTTCGTTATAGTCGATAGCTTCGCCTACAAGACCCCATTGCATTTGGATAGATACCATAGCAAAACCTGAGCCGATACCTAAGATAACACCGTGGAGTAACGGATGAACGTTGGTTACAAGGTGTAATATGAACAAGCCACCGCAAATAGCGCCACCAATCAATAATGAGTAGCGAATAAGCTTTTCAAGACCGAACTTCTTACACATAAAGGGGATAACTATCATTGAACCAATCATAAACGGTGAAGATAATGCCGAGCTTATGGTTTGATATGAAACATCGTGGTAAACGCCTGAATACATATAAAGACCTAAGGTTTGAGCTGCGTATTGCATTAAGCAAATGCAAACACCGTGGATGAACAATGCAACAAACGGACGGTTCTTTTTAACAACTACAAGAATATCGGAGAATTTGATGTCGTCAGCCTTGGCTTCAGCACCAACAACAGCGCGTTCTTCGGTCCAAGCATAGTGCATAAAGCAAATAATAAAGCCAATAATAGCACAAGCAATACCTGTAATCATATAACCTGCAGAGTTTCTGTCGCCGCCACATAGTTTGATAATAACAGGACCAGCCATACCGGGAAGCATGTTACCAATCATAGAGCCGACGCCACGTGCTGATGAAAGAGAAGCGCGTTCGGCATCGGTTTTAGACATTGCCGAAAGGAGTGAACCCATAGGGATATTGAACATTGTATATGCCGCTTCGTATAAGATTTTGAAAGCGAAGAGGCATACTAACATTGTAATACCGTCGAAGAAGGTGGGAATTGTCCAAAGACAAATAGCGGTTATAGCTAAAAGTGGTGTAGCACGTAACAACCAAGGACGGAACTTGCCCTTGCCGTTTTGATGCTTAACAAATGCCTTATCCATTATAGCACCCATCATGGGGTCGTTAATTGCGTCCCAAATAGTCCAGATGAGTGTGAGTGTACCCATTAAAGTGGGGTTAACACCCAAAACATTTGTGCAGTACAAACCAAAAATACTTGCCATAAGGGTAAATGTCATACATCCGCCCCAGTCGCCGAACATATAGCCAAACCAATGCTTTTTGGTAAGGCCACCCTTTTTTGCTGCTTTAGCCATAACTAAAACCTCCGTTTGCTAATTTTTATTGCCATTGTGTATTATACTAAATATTGTTCTAAAAATCAACAAATATTTGTGAAAAATGCCAATAAATATAAGCTCTATTTTTTGTATAATATGTACTATTAACAATAAAAAATGTATTTAAGGGGATTGATTTGTCAAGGTGAGGTGGTTGGTGTCATACATGACTTTTGCGTTATTTTCGCGTATGAGTTCACAAGATAATTCATCACCGGTGGCTTTATCAATGCATCTTCGGTAAACCTTGCCTTTGCGGTAAACGGTATCATCTACACGAATAAAATGCTCGTTTTCGGTTTGAATGTGATATTTTTGGCTCAATTCGGCAGAAGCGCGAAGTTCACCGCACAAATGGGTATCGGTAACGTAGGTGATAAGCTGGTATGTAATATCAGATTCATTTTTAAAACGGTAGTCAAGGTAGTTATACACTATCGAAGTGCCTGTGCCGAATGGAACTTGACGGTTGAAGTCGGGGAATAGGTCAAATCCGTCGTGATGATGGTGTTCGACTATTTTAAGGGGTGTATGTAATACCATCCAATGAATAAGATTGGTAAACTGGCACATACCGCCACCCACACCTGCGGTTGTGTGGGCGTTGGATATTGTCACCCCTTCTTTGTAACCCTTGGCGGCGGTGGTGCTGCCGACCAAATGCCAAAAAGAAAATGTCTCGCCTGGGCGGATTAAAACACCGTTAACCTTTGGGGCACTTATCGCTAAATTTATTGCCTTGTTTTCTTGAAGTTGCAAATCGGTGTTACCAAGCTTTCGCCTGATTAGTGAGTTGTGCTTATAAATAACAAATGGCAATAATTCTTTCTGTTTTATATCTGCAAAACGGCGTCTTGCAAAGAGATTTTTAATATGCCTTACAAAACGGCACTTGATAACCGAAATTTTATAAGTTAAAGGCGAAATTTCGCAAAAAAGTTTTTTTGCCATAATAATGCTCCCTTGTAAAGTCTTTTAAAAATTGTAACACATAAAAATTTTATAGTCAATGAATAAGAGGCCTTTTATATTGACAATGCATTATCGATGATATAATATATAATTGATTTTAAATTGAATTAAAGGTGCTTAAAATGGAACAAATTGCATTATTTCTTAAAGAATTTTTACATCCCGTAGCCGAAATTTCGGCCAGTATATTAGAATTAATCGGTATTGTTATTATTATTGTCGGCTCTTGCCGTGCGCTAGTGCGTCTTATTAGAAACGTCGTTAAGAAGAAAGGCTTTCACGTGGTGGTTGACCTTGGCAAAGCCCTTTCATTAGCATTGGAATTTAAAATGGGTGCCGAGATTATTAAAACGGTTATTATCCATAATCTTGAAGAATTGGCGATACTTGGTATTGTAATTATAATCCGTGCTCTTTTGGCGTTTATTATCCATTGGGAAATTCAGTTAGAAGAAAAAACCGAGCAAAGACTAAACGAAAAGAATAAATAATATAAAATCCCCACCAAAGCGGTGGGGATAATTTTTTAGCCAATATCAAAGTCTTTTAGAAAAACTTGCACTGAGCGGGTCATTTCGCGCGAAAAGTCAGAGTTATATTTGCGGTTGCAAAATGCCTTAATCCAATCTTCAAAATTTTTGTTACCCGACTTTACTAAAAGCATATTTTTAAGCTCGGTGGCGTTCATATCACGATATCCGTTTTCGTGAATGATATGTTGCATAGGTGAGCGCGGTGGTTTCGGGCGTTCGATTTGTTGCTTGGTGGGGTAGCCGAAAATAAGCATAGCGGCGGGGAAGACGTAAGGCGGTAAAGAGAGAATCTTACGCTGTTGTTCGGCATTTTCCATTATATCACCTATATAGCAAGAGCCAATGCCAAGGCTTTGCGCCGCAACTACCGCATTTTGCGCGGCAATGTTTGCGTCGCTTATTGCCAACATTAAATCGCCAACGCCTGGCTTTCGGGGGTGACAGTCATATTCAAAAAAAGCATTATACCACTTGCGACAGTCGGCGCAAAAGACAAGCACAAGCGGAGCAGTTGCTATGAAGGGTTGATTGTCGCAACTTTCCGCCAATGCTGATTTAAGGCACGAATCCGTCACGTTTATAATGGTGTAAAGTTGCTGATTGCCGGCTGTGGGAGCATTTACAGCGGCATCTAATATAGTGGATATTTCTTCGGGCATGATTGTTTTTTCCTCAAATACCCGCACGGATTTTCTTGCTTTTAACTGTTTAATTACTTGATTCATAACATTTCCTTTGGTTAGTGATAATTTATTATACACCTATTTTTCTTGCTACACAAGTGGGTTTGTGTGAGAATGGGGTATAAATAATAAATTATAAGAATTCCCTTGGATTTCTCCAAGGGGATAAACTGTTTATTGGGTTAGGAATTATTTCATATCCTTGATTGCAACCCGTGGTACTATCAGCAAAAGAGGTAAATTACATTTTTTCTAAATAAAGAATGAAATATTCGATAGCATCTCCAAATAATGAAAATATTATTCCGTTATCTAAAACAAAATGAACATTTGCGGGAAGCGTGTTTTGGTGCATAGCCAAGACGGCTTTTTCCTCATCGAAGTTTTTTGCAGGAAAAGCATAAGTGTTAGTACCATCAACCGCAACTGTTTCAATATGAGTATTTTCAAAAGATAAAGTGAACTCGTCTTTGATATCAAAAAAGTATTTTTCGGACAACACCATATCGTTTGGCGGAAAGTCTTTTGTGGTTTGAAAAGTTAAATCGGAAACATTGTGAAAGCGGTGTGCTATCATACCTTCTGCACGAATATCTAATTCAAGCGCGATGTTATCGCTAAAAACCATCAGAACTGTTCCGCCCATGTAAGAAAAATCATAATAGTTTTCTTCTCGTTTTGCTCCCTTTAAATAACCATTCAAATTAACAAAGACCTTTTTAACGGTCTTGCTTATTAGCATTTCTTTTAAGGTATTTTCAAGTTCTTCACAAGAATAACTCCAAGTGTAATATGGATTGTTTGATGTAATAGTTGTGTACCAAATTTTTCCAAATGAATTATAACTCATTTTTCTCACCTCTTGATTACATTATAACATACCATCTGTCCCATTAAAAGACTTTGCATAAAAAATCCGCCCGAGGAAACTCGGGCGGGTAGTTTTTTTTTATAAAGTCAGCAATTACTTGCTTTCTTTGGTTGCAGCCTGAGCTGCAGCGGGACGAGCGATCGGCACACGGAAAGGTGAGCAAGATACGTAGTCAAGACCGATGGTGTGGCAGAATTCAACAGATACAGGGTCGCCGCCGTGTTCACCGCAGATACCGCAGTGGATTTCAGGACGGGTCTTTTTACCCATTGTTACAGCCATATCCATTAATTTACCAACGCCTGTTTGGTCAAGCTTAGCAAATGGATCGTTTTCGTAAATCTTGGTGTCGTAGTAAGCGCTTAAGAACTTACCAGCGTCGTCACGGCTGAAGCCGAAGGTCATTTGAGTTAAGTCGTTTGTACCGAAGCAGAAGAATTCAGCTTCCTTAGCAATGTCGTCAGCGGTGAGACATGCTCTTGGGATTTCCATCATGGTACCAACTTCGTACTTGAGTTCAACGCCTGCAGCAGCGATTTCTGCATCAGCAGTAGCAACTACAACATTCTTAACGTACTTAAGTTCCTTAACTTCACCGGTAAGAGGAATCATAATTTCGGGAACGATGTTCCAGTCAGCATGAGCCTTCTTAACGTTGATAGCAGCGCGGATAACAGCAGCAGTTTGCATCTTTGCAATTTCAGGATAGGTAACTGCAAGACGGCAACCACGGTGACCCATCATGGGGTTGAATTCGTGGAGACCGGAGATGATGTTCTTAATATCAGCAACAGACTTGCCTTGAGCATCTGCCAAAGCCTTGATGTCAGCTTCTTCGGTAGGAACGAATTCGTGAAGCGGTGGGTCTGAGAAACGGATGCAAACAGGGTTGCCTTCCATTGCTTCGTAAAGTTTTTCAAAGTCGCCTTGTTGATAAGGAAGAATCTTAGCAAGAGCAGCTTCACGAGCTTCAGCGGTGTCAGAGCAGATCATTTCACGGAATGCAGCAATACGTTCTGCTTCGAAGAACATATGCTCGGTACGGCAGAGAC
>JAZRBQ010000183.1:0-14253 GCA_045635145.1 Acutalibacteraceae bacterium
AGGTGAATGGGAATTTGAAGACTTCTTCCTTCAAATGTCACGCAAATATCCCGAAAAGGTTGGCTTGACACTCGGCTTTAAGCCTCAGCTTGCACACCGTATTTATGCGGGTGCAGATATCTTCTTAATGCCTTCCTTGAGTGAGCCTTGCGGCTTGGCTCAAATGGTGGCTTTACGCTACGGCACTATTCCGATTGTTCGCAGAACAGGCGGTCTTAATGATACTATTACCGATAGCGGCGATACTTATGGCAACGGCTTTACCTTTGCAATGTATAATGCACACGATATGAAGGATTCAATTGCCCGTGCATTAGAAGGTTATAAAAATGAATACGGTTGGGATATTCTTCGCCGCCGTGCAATGATGTGTGACAACAGCTGGAAGATTTCGGCTAATGCATATATCGGTCTTTATAAAGAACTTTTAGGCAAATAATTAAAAAAAGGGTTGTGTGAAACAACCCTTTTATATTGGAGGAGTATATGTTAGATATTATAAAAGCCATCATTTTAGGTATTATTGAAGGTATTACCGAATGGTTGCCGATAAGCAGCACAGGGCATTTGATTATTGCTGATGAGTTTATAAAATTAAATCTTTCCTCCGAATTTATGGAAATGTTCAACGTTGTAATCCAGTTGGGCGCAATTTTGGCGGTTGTGGTAATTTATTTTAAAAAGCTTTGGCCGTTTAGCCTTAAAAAAGAAGAACATTACATAAAAAAAGACGTTTTTTCAATGTGGTTTAAGGTTATAGTGGCAATTTTGCCTGCCGCTATAATCGGCATTCCGCTAGATGACTTTTTTGAAGAAAAGTTCCATAACTATATTGTGGTGGCGTTGGCGCTTATAATTTATGGTGTGGCATTTATTTTTATTGAAAAACGCAACAAATCTTTAACACCTAAGACCCAAAGCATTGCCGATATGTCCTATAAAACGGCTTTGTTTATAGGTTGTTTTCAGGCTTTGTCCTTAATACCGGGCACTTCGCGTAGCGGCTCTACCGTTTTGGGCGCAATTCTTTTGGGTGTTTCACGCGTGGCTGCGGCGGAATTTAGTTTTTATATGGCGGTTCCCGTTATGGCGGGCGCAAGCCTAATCAAGCTTTTAAAGTTTGGTTTTGATTTTACAAGTACCGAACTTATAATTTTGCTTACAGGTATGCTAACCGCTTTTGTGGTTTCAATTTTGGCAATTAAATTCCTTATTGGCTACATTAAAAAACGTGACTTTACTGCATTTGGCTATTATCGTATAGCCTTAGGCTTTATAGTATTGTTGTACTTTATGTTTAAATAGTAAAAATCAAACCATTAAAAAAGACCGCTTCAAGCGGTCTTTTTGTTATCTTTCGTTACTTAAGAAGAATATTGCCAATGTGCCCGGACCTGAGTGTGAAACGATAACGGGGTCTAAGCAGTTATAAATAACGTCTTTTACGTTGTAACGCTTTTTAACCTCTTCACCAATAACACGTGCTTCGTCTTCACAGTCGCCGTGTACAAGGAAGATTACTTGATTTTCTAAATCAACACCTTTTTCGCCGACTGACTCGATAAGATGATTCATAGCGGCCTTTCTGCCACGTGCTTTGCCTGTAACGTACAATTTACCATCATTTGCAACGTGCATTAAGGGTTTAATATTCATAAGTGAGCCGACGATAGCGCTTGTTCCTGACAAACGACCGCCACGCTTTAGGAAGAATAAATCGTCAAGGGTAAAGGTGTGGCAAAGTTTTAATTTGTTGTCTTCAATCCACTGTGCCACTTCTTCCATAGATTTACCTTGTTTTTGAAGTTCAACAGCGTAATGAACAAGCAAACCTTCGCCCATCGAGGCTGAAAGTGTATCAACCACAATGATTTTACGGTCGGGGAACATTTCGCGGTAATCTTCGGCAGAATTAATGATATTTTGGCAAGTGCCTGAAAGACCCGAAGAAAAAGCTAAAATCAAAGCGTCATAGCCTGCTTCTAAAACAGGTAAAATTGCCTTGTCACAGTCTTCGCGATTTGCAAGAGAAGTGGTAATTTTGCCTTTTTCACGTAAAATGCGGTAAACGTTGCTGTAATCAATTTTTTCGCCTTTAACGTAACTTTCGTAGGCGGTGTCGCCAATGTAATATTTTAAAGAAAGTATTTCTACGCCGTAATCTGCGATTTGCTTGTCGGTAAGATTGGCGCAAGAATCGGTAATAATTTTATAGCTCATAGGTGTGATTTCTCCTTACAAAAATGCTATGTCTATTATACATTTTGGGCTTTAAAAATGCTATCTAATCACTAAAAATTTTACTCTATTATAAAAAGATAGTCCGTAGAGTTTTAAAAATAAACTCTACGGACAGTAGAATAGCCTTATTTTATCTTGTCAAACACCTTGGTGATTGGCTTGAAAAGTATAAGCGTGAGCAAAAAATTGCCAACACCATGGTAAATGTCGAAGCCTGACACAATACCGCCTATAATCCAACTGATACCGTACCCGATACCGCCCGTAATAAAATACGGTACCGAACAAAGTGTACCAAAAAGGAAGCCGTAGATAGACGAAATAAGGGTGTATAAAATCACGCTGTCGTTTTTGCGAATGGGCAGTATAATAAACACCAAAATTGCCCAAACGTAAAGATAGCAAATAACCCAAAGATGCAGGCCGTGGTATAAAATTTCTAAAATTACGAAAATATAAACCGACCAAAGCGATTTTATGCCGAATTTTCGGGTTGTTATGATTATGAAAAAAGATACAAGCTCAATATTGGGAAGCGTAGCCATTATGACCTGTGAAACGAACATGAGCACGCCTAAAAGAGCTAATAATATTATTTCTATCAGTTTATGCCGGCGTGTGTGTGATTTCAAAACAGTCACCATCCGCTATAGCCAAATCGTTTGCACCTTTCATTACTTCTTCGCCACCGTTGGTAAAGCACCACCAAGCTTTGTCAAGGGTGTAATCGGCACGGACACCGTTGATATAGGTGTAATAGCCTGTTTTATGTTCTTCTTCGGTTACAAGATTTCTTTGCAAAAGCGCATCGCCCAAATTTTCAGCATCGGTTGAAATTTTAAAAAGCTTTTGTGTTTTGTCGGCGTTTACAACAGTAACGCTTATAACCTTGTCACCGTATTCAATATTATTATTGTTTTGCTTGATGATGAGTGTGGCAAAGGCTGCTATAATTACTACCAAAACAAGCGCCAATGCAATGATTAGACCTTTCTTTTTCATTAAAAAACTCCTTTTGCATTGTTTTGCTTTAGTGCCAATACAAAAGGAGATGCAAACTTATAGGGGCACCACAACACAAAAGAAAGGCTCCCTTTAATTTGTACACCGTCAATTACTCGTGACGCATTTGTACCGACAACCTTTGGCTGTGTTCCGACTTATTGCGTGTCAGCTTACGGGTGCTGAGAGAGTTCTTCGCCTTCCCACAAACGCAGTGACATAATGAAGAACCTTAACGCAAATTACGGCGACGAGTTCGCAAGGGATTTTCACCCTTATTCCAATTTAAGATAAATGAAAAGTCATTTACCACCAAGGGTCTTTACATAAAGCGCCTTTATTTTAACAAAACAAAATTTGCCTGTCAAGAGTGGTTGAAAATTTTGAAAATAAGTGTTATAATATTTATGTAACATATCCCCCAGTCAAGCACGGTGTGCTTGCCAGCCCCTTTAGGGCAAGGGGGCCTTAATAGGAATGTAATATATAATTTTTTCCTGCTCTGTTCGCGGACTGTGACTTATATAACCCTACACTTTTTATAATAGGGGCCTTTGCTCGTGTGATGGGCTTGCAGACCTCCCGCGGCTGTGCCGAGTTCGGAAGAAGGGAGCGCGAAGTCATGCGGCGGGCACCCACCCTGGCTTTTTGGCTAGGTTATCTTAAGCACGATACGGCAGAGCGGGAAACTTTTTTAATTCATAATTCATAATTCGTAATGCGTAATTGTTTATAATTTTTATAGGTGTAATGTATGGGCGGTTGTTAACCGCCCATTTTTTATAAATTTTAATTTTTATGCAACAAAATGGTGTTTTTCTCCGTTGATTATATGAAAAGGTTTTTAAAGGAGAATTTTTATGAAAAAATTTTTAGCAACACTTTTGATTTTAAGTACTATTTTAACCCTTTCTGCTTGCAATCGCATAGACCCCGCTATAATAAGTATAATGATTCCTGCGGGCAGTACCGAAGAATACATTTTCTCGGACACGGAATTTTGCGCTTCGAGAAAGAATGTTATCATTTCTTCAGGTGACGGTACGGAAGATGTAATGATTGTATTAAAGCCGATTGAAACCAAAAAGGATAAAACCTACGAGCCGGTTAAACTTACCAAAGATAATCCAATAAAAATTGAAGCCGAAAGAGGCGGTTGGTTCAAAGTTGGCGTAAAAATGCAAAACCCAACCGATGAATATATAAGGGTTAGTGTTAATGTAGAAAACGTTAGCGGTGTGCGAATTGAATAATAAACTTTTGCTAGAGAGCGGACTTTGTTCTGCTCTTTTTTGTTTTAGAAATTATTACAAAAGGTTGATTTTAGGACGAGCTTGTGCTACAATTTGTGGGTAGAAAAATAAAGAAAAGAGATGAATTATGCAACTTGTTTTATTAACAGCCTTGGGTGTCGGAATGTCAACTATTTTCGGCTCTCTAATAGGCTTTATTTTTAAAAAAATGTCCCACAAATTTTCGGATATTATTTTAGCTTTTGCGGCGGGCGTTATGCTTGCGGCGGCGGTGCTCGGTCTTATTTTGCCGTCGATTGAATACGGCGGAAAATACGGGCTTATTATAACAATAGCGGGTATTTTTACAGGTGCATTTTGCCTTAATCTTATTGATAAATTGGTGCCCCACTTACATTCGTTGGTAGGTGCTGACGGCGAAAAACACAACAACCGCAATCTTTCTAAAGCACTGCTTTTCGTTACGGCTATTGCTATTCACAATCTGCCCGAAGGTATTGCGGCGGGTGTTGGCTTTGGCTCGGGCGATACGGGAAGTGCGCTTGTTATTGCGGGCGGTATAGCGCTACAAAACATACCCGAAGGTATGATTATTATAGGACCTATGCTTTCGGCAGGAATTTCGCCTAAAAAGACCTTTGTTTGCGCTATTATAACGGGTCTTACCGAAGTTGTAGGCACCCTTCTCGGTTACTTTGCAGTAAGCGTTGCTACTGTGATTTTGCCTTTTGGTCTGGCTTTTGCGGGTGGAACGATGCTTTACGTAGTCAGTGATGAAATGTTTCTTGAAACACACTCCCACGGTAGCGAACGAGGGGCAACTTATTCCTTGCTTGTCGGCTTTTGCGTGATGCTTGTAACCGACGTTTTGTTAGGATAAGCAAAATACTAAAAATAATGAAAATTCCCAAATAAAACGGGCAAACTTTAAAAAGGTAGCTTTGTTGACATTTGGGAGTTTTTTTGTTATAATGATTGTGTATAAATTGTAAAAAATATCCGAATTTTGAAAGGCGGATTTTAGTTATGAAAAATTTTAGCAACTATAAGGACTACTCACTTAAAGAAAATTTACATTTTGAATCAAAAGTAGTGCACGGTGCATTGGGCTGCGAGCCTTTAACAGGCGCTGTAAGTATGCCTATTTTTCAGTCGGCAACCTTCCGCCATCCCGAACTTGGTAATTCCACAGGTTTTGACTATAGCCGTCTTGAAAATCCCACCCGTCAGGAATTAGAACGTACAATGGCTATTTTAGAAGGCGGCGTAAAGGGTTTTGCTTTTTCAAGCGGACAAGCCGCTAATATGGCGGTTTTCTCGCTTTTAGAAGTTGGCGACCACGTTGTTATGTCGGATGATATTTACGGCGGCACTTCGCGTATAATTAACGATATTTTCGGCAAATATGGCATTACCCACACCTGTGTTGATATGGCAGATTTGGACGCCGTTAAAGCCGCTATTACTCCTAATACTAAAATGTTTTTTGTTGAAACCCCAACCAACCCCTGTATGAAGGTGGCTGATATTGAGGTTATTTCAAATATTGCAAAATCTATCGGCGCGTTGACCGTTGTTGACAATACGTTTTTAACACCTTATTTCCAACAACCGTTAAAATTGGGCGCTGATATTGTAACCCATAGTTCAACCAAGTATTTGGGCGGTCATAACGATACTATTTCGGGTATTGTGGTTATTAAGGATGATGAGGAACTTGTAAGCAAGGTTCGCGTTCATATTAAATCTCACGGTAGCCAATTATCGCCAATGGATTCCTGGCTTGTGCTTCGCGGTCTTAAAACCCTTGCTATTCGTATGGACAAGCACAACGAAAATGCTTATAAGGTGGCAAATTGGCTTCGCACACAGGAAAAGGTTAAAAAGGTTTACTACGTTGGCTTCGAAGATCACAGGGATTATGAAATTACTAAAAAGCAAACCACAGGCTTTGGCGGTATGATTTCCTTCAGCGTGGATGAATTTGCAACCGTTAAAAAGATTTTAAAGAATGTTGAAATGGTAATGTTTGCCGAAAGTCTTGGCGGTACCGAAACACTTATAACCTATCCTACAACCCAGACCCACGAAGATACCCCGCAAGAAATGAAGGATGCTTTGGGTATTGATGATTGCTTCTTAAGATTGTCGGTTGGTATTGAGAATGCCGACGATATTATTGCTGATTTAGACCGTGCTATGAACGGGTTTGAGTAAAATTGCCCACAGCACCGCTTTTTGCTCGGGGCAGTACATAACGGTACGGCACCGCTCGCTTCAAAACGGCACTGCGAACAATTTTCTTTCAAACCATAATTGTTTTTGTTATTAAAAAGGATAAAAAGATGAGATTTACTAAAATGCAGGCTTTTGGCAACGATTACGTTTATATCGATGCCATAAATCAAAAATTACCCGATTTACCGAAACTTGCGCGTTTTGTAAGCGACAGGCATTTTGCCATCGGTTCTGACGGGATGGTGCTTATTTGCCCGTCGGAAGTTGCTGATTTTCGTATGCGTATGTTCAACCCCGACGGCAGCGAAGGGGAAATGTGCGGTAATGCGCTTCGCAGTGTGGGTAAATACGTTTACGACCACGCTTTAACCGACAAGACCGAAATTTTTATCGAAACCCTAGGCGGTATTAAGCATTTGTGGTTGACTGTCGAAGAACGTGAAGCCACCGACGGCGAAAAGGCAATGCCTTATAAAAACCGTGGTTTTGTAAGCAATATTCGTGCAAATATCGGCAAACCGATACTTGATACCGCGCTTATTCCCGTTAATACCGATTTAAAGGAATTTATCGAGCAACCTGTTGATATTTTGGATAAAACCTTTAATATTACGGCGGTTTCTTGGGGTAATCCGCATACTGCAATGTTTGTGGATACGCTCGATTTTGACGTGCATAAATACGGAAAAGAAATTGAATATAAAACCGATTTATTTGTAAACAAAACCAACGTTACCTTTGCGCAAGTGGTTGATAGAAATTATATCAAAATTCGCGAATGGGAGCGTGGCACAGGCGAAACTATCGGTTGCGGCACGGGTTGCGCTACCGCTGTTGTGGCGGGTGTTCTTACAGGCAGATGTGACCGCACTGTGACGGTTGAGCAAATCGGCGGTCCGCTTTATATCGAATGGGACGAAGTAAGCGGCGAAATGTTTATGACAGGTCCCAGCCACAACGTTTTTGAAGGCGATATTGATATTAGCGTCTTAGGAGAATAAAATGAAGCTTTTAAATATTTTAGAAAACACCGAATATACACTTTTACAGGGTGACTTGGATAAAGACATAACCGATATTATCTACGATTCGCGCAAGCTGTCAAAGGCTTGCGTATTCGTATGTATGGTGGGTGCCGTTGTAGATGGGCATAACTTTATACCCGACGCAATAGATAAAGGCGCTACTGCTATTGTGGTTGAGCGTGAGATTGAAAATATACCTGAAGATATAACTGTTATTAAGGTACAGTCTTCACGCAAGGCATTGGCGCTTATGTCGGCAGCGTTTTTCGGTAACCCTGCAAAAGAGCTTATAACAATCGGTCTTACGGGTACCAAGGGTAAAACCACCACTACTTATATGATTAAAAGCGTTTTAGAAAGCGCAGGTTTTAAAGCAGGGCTTATCGGTACCACGGGTGTGCTCATCGGAAGTGAGAGCCTTCCCACCAAGAACACCACACCCGAATCTTATGAATTGCATAAAATATTTAGAGAAATGGTTGATAAGGGCTGTAAATATGCCGTTATGGAAGTTTCTTCCCAAGGTCTTAAACTTGACCGCACTTTAGGTATTGAGTTTGACTACGGTATTTTTACCAATTTATCTCCCGACCACATTGGCCCTAACGAGCATGAAAGCTTCACTGAATACGTAGAATGCAAGAGTATGCTTTTCCGTCAATGCAAAACTGCAATTGTTAATGCCGACGACGAGCACGTGAATGACGTTTTAAAGGGTCACACCTGCGAAGTAAAGACCTATTCACTTAAAACCGATGCCGATTTACGCGCAAAGGATATAGAATTTGTGCGCGACGGCGCAAAACTCGGAATGCGCTTTAATGTAGAGGGCGAAGAAAACACCGAAGTATTAATTTACACACCGGGTATGTTCTCGGTTTACAATAGCCTTGTAACTATGCTTACTTGCTCGCTTTTGGGTGTTGAAACCAAGGCGATTTTATCAGGTCTTCTTGCCGTTAAGGTAAAGGGTAGGGTTGAAATTGTGCCCTGCAGTGACGATTTTTCGGTTATTATCGACTATGCACATAACGAAGTAAGTACCAAAAGTGTTCTCACTACTTTGCTTGAATATAAGCCAAACCGCCTTATTTGTGTATTTGGCGGTGGTGGAAACCGCTCTCGTCTTCGCCGTTATGATATGGGCGAAGTTGCGGGCGCTATGGCGGATTTATGCGTTCTTACCGAAGATAATCCGCGCGACGAAGATTTACGCCAGATTAATGATGATATTAAAATCGGCCTTGCAAAATCAAACGGTAAATATATCGAAATTGATGACCGCAAGGATGCAATTAAGTATTGCATCGAAAACGCTAGGCAGGGTGATATGATTGTGCTTTTGGGTAAGGGACATCAGACCTATCAAGAGCGCAAGGGTGTGAAATATCACTTTGACGAGCGCGAAGCCGTGGCCGAAATTAAGGAAGAATTGGGACTTTAAAATGAGAGAGATTAACGTATCCCAAATTATAGATACAATCGAAAATTTATGTATTGATGCCAATTTGCATTTGCCAAAGGATATAAAATGTGCCGTTAAATCTTGTTATAAAGCGGAAGACGGCACTGTGGCAAAGGATGTTTTGGGGAACATAATTAAAAATTTTGAGATTGCCGAGTGTGATAATATCCCTGTTTGTCAGGACACAGGTATGGCTTGTGTTTTTATGGAAATTGGGCAGGACGTACATATTACGGGTGGCGATTTGACCGATGCTGTGAATGAAGGTGTCCGCCGTGGCTACCACAACGGATTCTTGCGTAAATCTGTTGTGAAAGACCCTGTACTTCGCGGCAATACGGGTGATAATACCCCTGCAATGCTTTATACCGAAATTGTTGCGGGTAAAAACATTAAAATTACGGTAGCACCCAAAGGCTTTGGCAGTGAAAATATGAGCCAAATTAAGATGTTAAAACCGTCCGATGGAATTGAAGGCATTAAGAATTTTGTTTTAAAGGTTGTGGAAGAAGCAGGCCCCAACCCCTGTCCGCCAATGGTGGTGGGTGTCGGTATCGGCGGCACTTTTGATAAGTGTGCGCTGCTTGCTAAAAAGGCGTTGCTGCGTCCGATTGATTCACAAAATGAAAACGATTTTTATGCCGATTTAGAGAAAGAATTGCTTGAGAAAATCAATGCTTTGGGCATAGGACCTCAAGGCTTTGGCGGTAAGACTACCGCTCTTGGTCTTAATATCGAAACAATGCCGACCCACATTGCAGGTATGCCCTGCGCGGTTAATATAAATTGCCACGTAACAAGGCATAAAACGGCGGTGATTTAGTATGAAAAAGATAACTTTACCTTTAAACGAAGAAGTAGCGCTTTCTTTAAAAGCGGGGGATTCGGTTTTACTTTCGGGGTATATTTATACCTCTCGTGACGCGGGACATAAGCGTATGTGCGAAGCGTTGGCAAGGGGCGAAGATTTACCGTTTGACCCAAAGGACAGCACAATTTATTACGTTGGCCCCACACCCAAAAAGGACGGTGCGGTTATAGGCTCGGCAGGGCCTACAACTTCCGGTCGAATGGACGCTTATGCCCCTACGATGATGGCACAAGGCGTTCGCGGTATGATTGGCAAAGGTCAGCGAAATGGTGCGGTAATTGACGCTATAAAGAAACATAAATGTATCTATTTTGGTGCAATCGGCGGTGCGGGCGCATTGCTTTCAAAATGTGTTAAATCCAATGAGCTTGTAGCATACGAAGACTTGGGAGCGGAAGCACTTTGCAAGCTTTACGTAGAAGATATGCCGCTTGTGGTTGTGATTGACGCTTTTGGCAATAACTTATATATCAGCGGCAGGGAAGAATATTTAGCGAAAAAATTGTAAAATTTTCTTGCCGAATTGACGAGTATATGGTAAAATAAATTGGTTAAAAAGTGATTTTTTGAGGTGATTATATGGTATTCGAAAAATACAAGCTTTGGTGCGATAAAGCCATCGAAGATAATGACTTGGTAGAAGAACTTAAAAATATGAGCGACGAAGACATTTCGGACGCGTTTTATAAGGATTTGGAATTTGGTACTGCGGGTCTTCGCGGTGTTATCGGTGCGGGCACTAACCGTATGAACATTTACACCGTTGGTAAAGCAACCCAGGGTCTTGCAGCTTACGTTAATTCTATCAGCGAAAACCCGACTGTTGCTATCGCATACGACAGCCGCATTAAGTCGGATACATTTGCAAAGCACACAGCCGAAATTTTGGCGGCTAACGGTGTTAAGGTTTACATCTATCGTGAGCTCGCTCCCGTTCCGATGCTTTCATTTGCGGTTAGATACTTAAAGTGCGATGCAGGTGTGGTTATCACTGCAAGCCACAACCCCGCAAAGTACAACGGCTATAAGGCTTACGGTGCTGACGGTAGCCAAATGGGTCCTGACGCGGCTGATTACGTGCTTGATATTATGAACAAGGTTGATATCTTTGAAGGCGTTAAGCGTATGGATTTTGATACCGCATTGAGTGAAGGTAAGATTGAATACATCGGCGACGACGTTATCGAAAGTTACTTAAACGAAGTAGAAAAATGCCGCATCAACCCCGACCTTGATTTATCTAACTTAAACGTTATTTATTCTCCCTTACACGGTAGCGGTAACAAGCCTGTTCGTGAAATTTTAAAGCGAATCGGTGTTACTAACGTTACTGTTGTTAAGGAACAGGAAGAGCCTGACGGTAACTTCCCTACAGCACCTTACCCCAATCCCGAAATTAAGGAAGCTTTTAACAGCGCTTTAGAGTTGGCAAAAACCGTTAAGCCTGACTTACTTTTTGCTACCGACCCCGACTGCGACCGCGTTGGTATTGCTATCCCTAATGGCGACGATTACCGCTTGTTTACAGGTAACGAAGTGGGCGTACTTCTTTTGGAATACATTTTAAAGTGCAGAAAACAAAACGGCACATTACCTAAAAACCCTGTTGGTGTTAAAACCATCGTTACTACCGAAATTTGCAAGAAAATCGCGGCTGACTACAATGCTGAAATGCGTGACGTTTTAACCGGCTTTAAGTTTATTGGCGAGCAAATTCAGTTGCTTGAAAACGACGGTGAAGACGACCGCTACGTTTTAGGTTTTGAAGAAAGCTACGGTTACCTTTCCCGCGGATATGTTCGTGATAAGGACGGCGTAAACGCTTCAATGCTCATTTGCGAAATGACCGCTTACTATAAGTCACTCGGTAAGGATTTAATCACCGTGCTTGACGATATTTATAAAAAGTACGGCTATTGCCTTTGTGTTCAAACAAGCTTTGCTTGCGAAGGTCAAACCGGTATGCAAAGAATTAAGGACATTATGGCATCTTTACGCGCTGAAACACCGACTGAAATTTGCGGTATCAAAGTGGCTGAGGTTAAGGACTACAAGATTTCCGAAGGCGTAAACCTTTTAACAGGCAAAAAGGAAGTTATCAATCTTCCCAAGGCTGACGTAATCTCCTTTACGTTAGAAGATACCAGCACACTTATCGTTCGTCCTTCGGGTACTGAACCTAAGATTAAAATTTACGTTAACGCTGTTGGTGCTACCGAACAAGAAGCATTTGACAAGCGTGACAGTCTTTTAAAGAGTGGCACAACCCTTTTAGGATTCTAAAAATATCAACACCGTTTACTGTTATGCAGTAGGCGGTGTTTTTTATAGAATCCTATTGTTAAATTTATTATGTTATGATACAATGTGCATATAAAGATAAAAGGAGAATTACTATGAGCAATCTTAGAACAGATAATTTAATGAAATATCCTCGTTTGTGTGCTCATCGTGGCTTCCCGAACCTTGCGCCTGAAAACAGCATCCCCGCTTACGAAGCGGCTGTAGCAGGTGGCGCTCACGAAATCGAGTATGACATCTGGTCCACAACCGACGGCGTGCTTGTTTCCTGCCACGATCCCGTGCTTGACCGTGTAAGCGACGGCGAAGGCAAAATTTACGAAAAGACCTATGCCGAGCTTTTAGAGTTGGATTTCGGTGTGAAATTTAGTGAAGAATTTAAGGGTCTTAAAATTGCTACCTTTGAAGATATTTTGCAAAAATTCAGCGGCAAGGTTATTATGAATATACATATTAAAATTTGGGATTTAGACGAATTAGATCCCAAAATTCCCGAAATTATTGAGCTTGTCCGCAAGTACAACGCTCAGGATTATTCGTATATTCAGGCTTCTAACGACAAAACTATGCCTAAATTTATGGAAGCCGCACCCGACATTAATTGCGCTCTCGGTTGGAATGGTCATGAAACAGGTAAAGAGCTTGTAGAACGCGCTATTAAAATCGGTGCTCATAAGGTTCAGTTCTTTAAGCCTCACTACGATAAAGAGGCAATGGACCTAGCTCACGAGCACGGCATTATTTGTAACGTGTTCTGGTCGGATGAACCCGAAGAAGCAAAAGAAATTTTTGCCCTTGGCGCTGACTGTATTCTTACCAATAAATACGAAGAAACACTTGAAGCAATAAAATAAACTTGAAAATGCATAGAGCCGATTCGGTTCTATGCATTTTTTAACTATTAGTTTAAAATCAGATAAAGATTCGTTGTTGTGTCTTTTAATGAATTATGGTAAAATTTGATTATAAGGAAAATAAAAACATAATCAAAGTAGAAAACAGGCTTATAAGGTGATAGTATTTTGAGAATATATGAGATGACGCAAGGTCATAAATATTGGAACGCAACAATAGAATTTGCTGATAAATGTTCTTGGAGAGCAGGAAAATTTCTTGCTAAACTGATGAAAGAAAACAAATTTCTCAGTTGGGAAAGAGTTTTTACGGCTTGTGTAGAAGAAAAGATTATCGGATATTGCACACTTGCAGAAAAAGACGAATTGCCTGAGCAATATGCCTTTACGCCATTTATTGGATTTGTTTTTGTTGATGAAGAATACCGCGGAAATAGAATATCTAAAAAGTTGATAAACGCGGCTATTGATTATGCCGTAAAAATTGGATATAAAAAAGTTTATATTATGAGCGGTGAACGTGGTCTTTATGAGAAATACGGGTTTGAAAAATTAGGTGATTTTGAAACTGTTTATAATACCACCGATCAGCTTTTTGTAAAAAACATAAGCGGCGATGTTTAAATAAACTTTAGGAGAAATTATGACTTTTGAAGAAAGAAAAGCACAAGTAAAATTTTATCTTGGCAAGGTGGTAGATATTGAAATCGACCGACCGATAGGTTACGTGCATCAAAAGGAAAATTATAGTCTTACATACCCCATAAATTACGGATATATCCCAGGTGTTTTGGGTGGCGACGGTGAAGAGCTGGATGTTTATTTGCTTGGCGTGAATGAGCCTGTAGCAAAGTATACCGCTAAAATAATCGGCATAGCCCACCGTGAAAATGATGTTGAAGATAAGCTTATTGCCGCACCCGCAGGCACGCTTTTCTACCAATACGAAATTGCCGAAGCTATACATTTTCAAGAGCAGTATTATAAAACTACGATAGAAGCT
>JAZRBQ010000184.1:0-2274 GCA_045635145.1 Acutalibacteraceae bacterium
CATGGCTACGATCCGACTTGGAAAACCAGCAGATAAGGAATACGTTGACGAAGTTATAAAGGTAATCAGAGAAATTAATCCCGACATTAAACCTTTCCCGTCGGCAGGAATTAGCAAGGGCGAAGATTGCTACAATATAATTAAAGCAGGGGCATCGGCTTCAGGTTGTTCGTCTGCTATTGCAAAAGCTGCTGAACCACTTAAACTTGCAGAAGAAATGATAGCAGCTGTTCGCCGTGCTTACGACGAAAATAGAAAATAATCGGTAAAAACCTGTAAAGGTATAAATAAAAAACATTAAACGTTATAAGGAGAACAACACTATGGAATTCAAAATTTTCCAAAAAGAAATCGAACTTCAATCAAGAGGCTGGATACCTACTTTCCACGACATCAGAAAAGAAATTCTTGAAATCGTAGAAGCATCTGGCGTTAAGAACGGTACTATCGCTATCGTATCACACCACACCACTTGTTCAGTAATGGTACAAGAATGCTCACACGATATCGATACTTTCGACCTTGAATATCTTCAACACGACCTTCTCGATACCATGAGAAAGATGATTCCTGACTTTGCAGAAGAACATCAATATCGTCACCCTGGTCCTATCCACGCTCAATACGGCAGATACGTTAACGAACCCGGTGACTATTCTTCAATGAATACTGACGGACACCTCCGCAGCGTATTCTTTGGCAGAAGCGAAACCTTAACCATCAAAGATGGCAAACTTGACCTCGGTTTGTTTGCACACATCTACTTCATTGACTGGGACCACGTTATTGCACGTCGTAGACAGGTTAACGTGACCGTTATGGGTACTACCGAAGACGTAGCTGATAGAAAGTGGAATGACGGAAAGGTTATTGACACCAAACGTAAATACACGGACGAAGAAAAGGCTTACGATATTCACTACGATTTACAACAACAAAGATAATTTACGGTATATAACCGCTTCTCCCCGTCGAAATATCGGCGGGGAAATTGTTTAAAAAAACGAGGGACTAAAATGTTTTTAACTACGCTGCAACAAGTGGCAATTTTATTAATTTTTATATTCATAGGTTATTTTTTCAGAAAGAAAAATATAATAACCGACGGTGGTAGAAAGGTTTTAGCTGCGCTATTAGTAAATCTATTTGCGCCCGCATATTCTATAACAAGTCTTTCTGCCGTAGTAAACGTAAAAGATATAACTCAATGCGCATTACTGCTTTTAGTGGGTGCTGTCGTTGCAGCTGTTTTAGTTTTTGTTGCAATGCCGTTTGCAAAACTATTGGGCAAGGATAAATTCCATCAAAATATTTACAACTACGCTTTTGCGTTTGGAAATATCGGTTATTTTGGTTATCCTTTAATTTACGGAGTGTTCGGCGAAGTGGCAAGGGCGCAAATGATGCTCTTTTGCTTACCTATGAGTATAGTAATTTATAGTTATGGTTATTACATTTTAACTAGACCAGCCGACCAATTATCCGTCCAAAATCTTAAAAATCAAAACAAAAAGAGTATGGCTAAAAGATTATCGTTCTTGTATAATCCGCCATTGATAGGTGCATACATAGGTATTGCGCTTGGGCTTTTGCAAAGCGGCGTTGGGTTTGAAATTCCTAAATTTTTCACCGACCTATTTACAGCCGCTGGAAACTGTCAAAGTGTGCCGGCAATGCTAATTACGGGTTCGGTGCTTGCAGGTGTGCCGTTCAAAAAACTGTTCACCTCTTGGAAACCATACGTTATCGGCGTGATAAGATTGTTGGTTTTTCCCTTGATATTTAGCCTATTGATTTTGATTGTTTACTTAATAGGTTGGAGAGACCAAACCTTTATGCAGATAGCGTTTATATCTATTCTTTCGGTTGGTATGCCTGTTGGTATGAACGTAGTTGTTTATCCCGAATCGGTTGGGGCGGACAGTACCGAAGGTGCTAAAACTTGCTTTATATCTTACGTTTTAGCATTGATAACGTTGCCGATTATATTTTCAGTTGCAATGACCGTGCTTGGTGTGACGTTTTAATAGTATAATTCATCGGTATAATTAAAACGCATTTTGACTAAATCAAAATGCGTTTTTTATATTCCGTAGGGGTTATTCCGTTTAATTTCTTAAAGGTTTTTGAAAAATAATTAGGCGTGTCAAAAGCTAATTTTTCAGCAATTTCTCTAACTGAAAGTTTGTTTTCTTTTAATAATCTTTTAGCCTCTTTCATTTTTAATTCGCCGTAAAAGTCCATAATGCTTTTGCCCGTTGCAAGCTTAAATTG
>JAZRBQ010000185.1:0-4239 GCA_045635145.1 Acutalibacteraceae bacterium
CTATGGTTACGCCGTTTTCACCTTCACCAAAGGTGCCAAGGCGAAAACTTTCAATATTTTTGTGGTGTCTTAAATGCGCCTGAATATTCTTTCTTAACACGCCTGTACCCTTACCGTGAATAATGCGTATAGTTTCAATACCCGAAAGAATAGCATTGTCGATATAACCGTCAAGTTCGATAATCGCTTCGTCACTCGCCTGACCGCGAAGGTCAATTTCGCTTGAAATTACACGGTCTTTGCGTGACTGTATTCCCGAAACGTTGCGGGTTTTCTTAATTTCGGTTGTGGGGGCGTTTTTAGATTTAAGCCTTAAATTTTCGAAAGATGCCCACATTTTTATAGAACCCGACATAACGTAGGCTTGTTTTTTATCGGACTTCACGTCAATAACAGTTGCATCGCGGTTGATGTCGGCAATAAGCACGATATCGCCCTTTTGAAGTTCGGTTACACCTTCTCCGGATACCCTGTTATTTACAACAGGGTTGGCTTCGTCTTCCATCTCTTTTAAAGAAGATTTATACATCGCTCGCGCCTTATCAGCCATTTTGGCCGAATTTTCGGCATTGAGTTTTTTCTTCATTTCTTCCAATTCATTTAAAAGAAGTGAAGATTTATAACGCGCGTTTTCAATTATGGTATTAGCCTTTTCACGTGTGGCTTGCATTAATTTTTCGGTTTTTAATTCCAGTTCGTGCTCACGCATATCGCTCTTGCGCTTGATTTCGGCTACTTGGGCGCGAAGTCGTGCGGCTTCTTCACGGTCTTTTTCGGCGCTGAGCCTTGCCTTTTCAAGCGCCGCTACCACGTTTTCAAAGCGTAGGTCTTCTTCCCTTACTTCTTGCTTTGCAGTTTCGATAATATCGCTTGGTAAACCCAATTTGCCCGAAATTGCAAAAGCGTTAGAACGCCCAGGCATACCTGTAATAAGGCGGTATGTAGGCTTTAAGGTTTCAACGTCAAACTCGCAGGATGCATTTTCAACACCGTTAGCATCAATAGCGTAAGATTTAAGCTCAGGATAGTGGGTAGTTGCAACTACACGACTGCCGTAAACCGCCAACCGCATTAAAATCGACTTTGCAAGCGCCGCGCCTTCAATTGGGTCGGTACCTGCGCAAAGTTCGTCAAACAAAACTAACGAATCATCATCCGCAGAATCTAAAATTGAAATAATATTTACCATATGGGACGAGAAGGTAGAAAGCGACTGTTCGATGCTTTGCTCGTCACCAATATCGGCAAAAATTTTGCTAAATATTGCAACTTCGCTGCCGTCATCACAAGGAATCATAAGACCGCACATTGTCATAAGACTTAAAAGACCGATTGTCTTTAAGGTAACAGTCTTACCGCCTGTGTTAGGGCCCGTTATAATAAGCGAATTATACGATTTTCCGAGTTCTACCGTAATCGGCACAACCGATTTATAATGTATGAGAGGATGCCTTGCCCTTTTCAAATAAGTAAAACCTTTGGTGTTGATTTTAGGCACAACCGCCTTCATTTTATAGGCGAGTTTTGCCTTTGCAAAGATTAAGTCAAGCGAGCAAAGGGCTTTGTAAGAAGAAATTATACTATCGGCAAAGTTACCTGCTTCTGCCGATAATTCGGCTAAAATACGCTCGATTTCTTCTAATTCTTTAAGTTTTAAAACCCTTATTTCGTTGTTGGTTTCGACCACACTTATAGGTTCTACAAAAAGTGTAGAACCCGTAGCCGAAGTATCGTGCACAATACCGCTGATTTGACCCTTATATTCAACCTTCACAGGCACAACAAAGCGTCCGTCACGCTGGGTAATAATTGCTTCCTGCAAATATTTTGCAGTCGGTCCCTTTACGATTTTTTCAAGATTTTGGCGAAGCTTTGCCGATTTTGCCGATATTTTACGGCGAATATCATAAAGTGTCGGCGAAGCATTATCGTTTAATTCTTCTTCGTTTTTGATTGCAAAATTTATTTTATCTTCTAAATATTTGTTTGGGATTAGCGAATAAAACAATTCTTCAATCGAAGTATTTTCAACACTAAGGCAGTTTACACGCCATTCCTTTACAACGCGCACCACCCTTAACGTGTCGGCAATGTTAAGTAACTCTTTTATAGAAAGCACAGCACTTGACTGGGCACGGCGAAGACTGTTTGCCACGTTTTTAGCGCCCGAAAAATTGGGCGCTTGGTATTTAGCCATAAAAATATAAGCATCTTCAGTGTTGCGAAGTAGAAACTGCACCTTTGAAAAATCGGTTTCGGGTACAATTTCCAATGCCTCTTCAGCCGAATCGGCCAGTGCCGTTTCTTGCTGTAAAAAGGCTAAAATTTTATCAAGCTCTAATGTCTTTAAAGTTCTTGTTGTGATAGACATTTATTACTCCTTAATACTTTCGTAAAACTCTAAGGTAGAAAATTTATGGTCGGTTTGAACGGTTATGTATCTACCTGTAATTTCGGCTAATTCTTTAGCCTTGTTTTCGGGAATCGTGAATGAATACAAATTCTTGAATTCTGAATAAACAATATGCCGCATAGCCGTTAAAATTGTGCGGTCAACCGACTTAAAACTGCCGGAGTCTTTACACTCACTACAAAGCAAAACACCATCGTGAATATTAAAAAACATTACCGCATCTTCAAATTTACCGCATTCTTCACAAGCCACAAGGTCAGGCGCATAGCCCGATATCACCGCCGTGCGAAGCTCGGTAATTGCCTTAATAAGTGGTGGAAAGCGCTTTTCCTTGGTTAAAAAGTGCAATGAATTGAGTATAAGGCGCAACAATTCCTCATTTTTTTCGCCCGAAACCGCAAACTCATAAGCCAGTTCACAAAAATATTGCGAAAGTGCCAAAACTTCAATATCACTACCCGCGCCGAAAAAAACAGTTATTGGTGTGGCTTCATAAATACGAAGACTGCCATTTTTATTCTTTATACTAAAATTTCCGTATGTAAGCAGGGCGGTACCACCCGCCTTTTTAGATTTTATATTTTTAGCACCACTTGCAAAGGCTTTAATTATGCCGTATTCACGGCTGAAAAGGGTGACTAAACGGTCGCTCTCCCCTATTTTCATTTCCCTTATTACAAGTGCTTCGGTTGTGAATCGGTTGTCGGTTTGTGCCACCATTTTCACCGCCCTTTTTGTGATTTACAAAATATAAATAATCGGTCACCTTGCCACTTTTTTCAAAACGTGACCACATACTGTTACTTTCCATATTATCACCCAAAAATAGTTTTAGGTGGTAATTTGAAATTATAATAGGTAAAAATTAGTCTAGCCCAAAGGTATGTATAAGACCCTGACGGTTACGCCAGTCTTCCTTAACCTTTACCCATAATTTTACAGAAGCTTTAATACCAAAGAAATCTTCAATATCGCGTCGTGCCATTGTGCCGATTCGCTTTAACATACTACCGTTTTTGCCGATAATAATACCCTTGTGGGATTCGCGCTCGCAAATAATGGTAGCTTCCACTTCGATTATAGGCTCGCCTGCGGCGGTGTCACGCTCATAAAAACGTTCCAAATCAACCGCTATGCCGTGGGGCACTTCTTTATCGAGTGTGCGAAGTAATTTTTCACGTATCATTTCGGCAACCATAACCTTTTCGGGTTGGTCGGTTACGTCGTCATCGGGGAAATAGTGAACCGAAGGCTTTGAAAACTTTTTAAGTTCCGAAAGCAAAATTTCAACACCGTCACCCGTTTTAGCCGAAAGCGGTATTACGGTTTCAAAATCAAACTCTTTAGTATAAGCGGTAATAAGGGTTAAAAGTTCTTCCTTCTTTTCAAGCAAATCAATTTTGTTAATAACCAAAACCGCCTTTAATTTGCGCTTGCGAAGTTGATTTATAAGCTCAACCTCAGCAGGCGGAAGGTTGTCCGAATCGAACTTAAACTTAGGATTAGCTTCAACCACCAAAACGGCGGCATCAACGTCACTCATACCGTCGCTTACAGCCTTGTTCATATTTTTGTCAAGTTCGTTTCTCGCCCTGTGGAAACCGGGGGTGTCGATAAAAACAAGCTGATTTTCGTTTTCGGTCTTAATGCCCATAATTTTAGTGCGTGTGGTTTGGGGTTTGTTGGAAACAATCGCAACCTTTTGCCCCAAAATTTTATTCATAAGTGAAGATTTACCAACGTTTGGACGACCGATTAAGCAGAAATGAATTGTATCATCATCTCTTTTTTCTTCTCCATGTTTTGGGAAATGTTTCGCACATTCA